>DATCFS010000047.1:0-11585 GCA_036509375.1 Acidimicrobiales bacterium | reverse complement strand
GCACCCCGGCCGCGACCTTGTCCTCGAGGCTCACGACTCGCACCTGAAAGAACTCGTCGATCATGTCGGCGAAGATTGCGATGAACTTGAACCGGTCGAGGATGGGCAACATGTGGTCGGCGGCGAGGTCGAGCAGTCGAGCGCCGAACTCGAGTCGCGACAGTTCTCTACTGGAGAATCGCTCCGGACCGAACGCGCGCACGTCGATGACGCGTGCGCCAGCTCCTTCGGCGTCTATAAGGTCCATTCACACATCGTACGGGTTACAGTTGATTTGTGGCGAGACACGCAAGTTCCGAGCCGGCCCGCGTTCATTCGAAATCGTTCACCGAACCGTCACCCGGACGTTTGACGGAACTGGGCCTGATGATTCTGGCGTGGATCATCGTGACGTCGTTCTACATACTCGCTTCGCTCGGAGCGAAGGGCCACCTCCCCGATCGACTCGGGGTCTTTCTGACGAGCATCATCGCCATCTCCCTGGCGTTGCACGTCGCCATTCGCTACCTCGCCCCGAACTCGTCGCAGATCCTCTTGCCGATTGCCACACTGCTCAACGGCATTGGTTACGTGGAGATTGCACGGTGGAACCCGTCCTATGCCGGTAAGCAGGTCGACTGGTTCCTCATCAGCGCGATTGCACTCGTCGTGACGCTCATCGTGGTGCGCCGTGTCCGCGACCTCGACCGTTATCGCTACTTGACGTTGCTCGCCGCACTCGCGCTATTGGTGTCGCCACTCATTCCCCACATTGGTGAGAACCTCGGCGGTGCTCGGCTGTGGGTCGTGGTTGGTCCGATTTCGTTCCAACCCGTCGAAATCGCGAAAATCCTTCTGGTCTTCTTCTTCGCTTCCTACTTCGCCGCCAACCGCGAACTGCTCTCGACACCGACCCTGCGAATAGGACCCCGCCAGATCGTGCCGCCGAAGGTTCTGATGCCAATCCTCTTTGCCTGGGGCATTTCCATTGCCATTCTCGGCGCGGAGAACGACATCGGCTTTGCAATGCTGCTCTTCGCGTTGTTCATTTCGATGCTGTGGGTGACGACCGGACTGAAGACCTACGTCGTCATGGGAATCGGTCTCTTCGGCGGTGGTTTGTTCGTCGCCGCCCGATTCTTCACGCAGGTGCACGCACGGTTCACACTGTGGATGGATCCCTGGTCCGTTTGTCACGCAACGACGCAGTGCCAACTTGCGGACGCGTGGTACTCCATCGCGGCGGGAGGGGCAACGGGTACCGGTCTCGGACTCGGTCAGTCGGGCAATATTCCCTTGCTGACGACGGACATGATCTTCACTGCGATTGCCGAGGAGCTCGGTTTTCTCGGTATTGTCCTCGTCGTCTGTCTCTTCGCTGCGTTCATGGGTGAGGGCTTCCGAATTGCGCAAAAGGCATCGTCGGACTACGTGCGCCTCGCCGCCACTGGCCTCTCGGCGTTGATGGGATTCCAGGCATTTTTCATCATGGCCGGGATTCTGCGGCTCCTGCCCTTCACCGGCATCACGCTCCCCTTCGTTGCCTACGGCGGAAGTTCGCTCTTCGCCAACTACCTCATCGTGGCGTTGCTACTGCGGATGTCGGACGAAGAGGCCCACGATCGCCGAGGCGGCGAGATTGTGGCGGTGAAGTTCAAAGGTCAGAAGGCCGTCGCCGGCACCGATCACGGAAGTTAGGCGTAGAACGCCTGGAGGACCGACTCGGCACAGAGGACCGGTGCTCGCACGGTCTGGCGGGCCGCCAGGATTAACGCGTCGCTCGTTCGACAGTCGAAGACCTCGTGCCCGCGCGGCGTCATGAGATCGAGCTCGCCGTAGAAGACGCCGTTCTCGTAGCGCACGATCCGTGCCGCGATGACGTCGGCCTGGAGTCGCCGCAATATCTCGGCGATCACCTCGTGAGTGCCGGGGCGACGTCCGTCAATCTTGTCGAGCGCGTTGTGCAGCGCCACGGCCTCGGGCAGCGCGATCGGCATTGCAATGTAGCGATACGGCGTCTCTTCTTCGATGAGGTGCACCAGCGGGGACGGGTCCGAAAGGTCAAAGAGGACCGACTCAATGCTCATCACGTTGAACTTGACCGTGTCGGGATCAACGTCGGGGGCGACCTCGGGAACTGATTCGACGATCTCGTCGCTCGTCGGGTCAACTGAGCCGGCGTCGGGGACGACCGCACTCAACGTCGCATCACTGGGCACGTCGGATACGGGCTCGTCGTCACTCATCAGACGTTCAGCCTAATTGTTACTGCGGCGAGAGACGGAAAGCAGGAGTCCCCCGGCCGTGAAGAACACCAGCACCGCGGACCCTCCGTAGCTGAGGAGTGGGAGTGGAATCCCGGTCACCGGCATGATGCCCATCGTCATCCCGATGTTCTCGAAACAGCTGAACGAGAAGAAGATGAAGATGCCGATTGCGATCAGTCGGCCCATGGAGTCCTTCGCCAAGTAGCCGATCCGGAACATTCGAAAACCGACGTAACCGAGTAGCAGCAAGATCAGCGTTGACTTGATGAAGCCCATCTGCTCCCCAATGGCGGTGAAGATGAAGTCGGTGTGCTGCTCGGGCACGTAGCCGAGATTCGTTTGGAGTCCGTTGAACAGTCCGGCGCCGTGCAGTCCACCCGAACCAATGGCGTTCTTCGCATTGACGACGTTGTAGATGAGCTTGGCCCACGCCGGGCTCGTCGAGTCTTGGTGGAGAAAGCCCGCGAAACGGTCAATGGCGTAGCGCTGCACCACGTCGAAGAAGACGGCCGCGGCGACGCCGGCCGATCCTATGATCGCGAGCAGTGTCATGAACCTCGGCGGGACGCCGGCGATGACCAGCATCGCGGCCACCGACAACACGACGATGATCGAGGTCCCGAGGTCCGGTTGCACGATGATGAGGGCCAGCGGCACCCCGGCCATGACCAGGAGGCGAACGACGTCGTACATCGAGAGACCGTCGGGCCGTCGCTGACAGTAGGTCGCAATGGCGAGGATGAGGATCAACACCGTGAACTCACTGGGTTGAATCTGCAGGATTCCGATGCTGTACCAACGCTGCGCGCCAAGCGCGGACGAACCGATCACGAAGACGCCGACCAGCGACAAGAGGGAGAGGACGTAGAGCGGCGTCGTGACGATCTCCAACCGTCGATAGTCGATCAAGGACACGACGTACATCACGACGATGCCTAGTCCGACGAAGAACGCCTGGCGTTCGAGGAAGTAGTGGGGATTAAAGCCCTCGGTAATGAGCAGCTGACGTGTCGCACTGTAAATCGTGACCACGCCGAGGACGCCCAAAACGATCAGTCCGGCGAAGAGGCCAATGTCGAAGCGCTCCTTCGTGCGGGGACGAAAGGACAGCTGGGTCATTGGGTCAGTCACGCAATGACCTCCAGCAGCTTCGCCCCGTCAAGAGGGGCATCCCACCACCATTGCATCTGCAACGCCGCCTGGTAGGCCAGCATCGCGAGCCCGTTACCCGTACGACATCCGGCCCCATCGTGCAGCGCCCTCCACGGTGAAGTCCGTGGTTCGTAGGTGATATCGACGGCGATGGTGTGGCCACCCACGCCCTGCATGACGGCGGCGTCAGCGACTCGTCCGTCAACGGGAGTCGTATTCACGATTAAATCGACCGGCCGGTACGTCAGGGAGAAGTCGTAGACGTTCGGGTACTTCGCCACGAGATCCTCGACCGTAGCTTCGGTGCGGCCGTGGACCGCAACGGAGGCGACACCGGCGCGAACGAGTCCGTCGACAATTCCTCGGGCCGCTCCCCCGGCTCCGAGCACCACGACGTGCGCACCTTCGACGTCGACGGCGAACTCGCCACGTACCGCGTTCACGAACCCGTCACCGTCAAAGGACCTCCCAAACAGCGTGCCGTCGCGCAGCAGCAGTGAGTTGACGGATCCTGTTCTGGTCGCCACGTCGTCGACCTCGTCACAAATCTCGAGTGCGAGGCCCTTCAGCGGCATGGTGATCGACAGTGCGTCAAAATCCTTGCGCATCACTTTGTTCAATTTCGACTGGTCCTTCGCTCCCAGTTCGACCCGGCGCGACTCACCCTCGAGGCCGGCCATTACCAAGGCGGCCTCGTGCAATTGGGGGGTCAGCGAGTGACTTATGGGCGATCCAGCGACGCCGAGGAACCACTTCATCCGATTCCGTTCTGTTGGCCCAACTTCTCCGCGGCCAGTTGTTGGGCGAACGTGGTGGAGAACTTCATGGTTCCATCTTGGTTGATGAGGGTGAAGTAGAGCCAACTCCCGGGCGGAGCGTGCAGCGTTGCGTGAAGGGCGATGGTCGAGACCGCACAGATCGGCGTCGGCGTCAGCCCCGTATTCAAGTATGTGTTGTAGGGCTCCTGGGTCTGGAGCATTGCCGGCGTCACGGTCCCACCGTCTTTGCCGAGGTAGTAGAGCACGGTGGCGTCCATCTGCAGGGGACCGCCGCGCGCCAAGCGGTTATAGATCACGCGCGCGACGTCGGGCATGTTCACCGGGTAGTAGCCCTCCTTTTCCACGATGGAAGCGGCGATCACGAGTTGATAAGCGTTCAGACCGTTGAGCGTCGTCGTCGGCGTGAGACCTTGCGACGCCGCCTCCTTCTCGAATCCATCGACCATTCGCCGCGCCAACGTCTTCGGCGACTCTCCGGGTCCAATGATGTAGTTGCCCGTCCCAATGAGGCCTTCGAGTGAGGTCGGCGACGAGAAGCTGCTCGGCGTCACGGCCTGGGTTGCCGCCGCGGTGAAGGCGTTGGCGTACGTCGCGCCCATACTGTTCGCGATATCGACGGCCACCTCGTGCAGGGTGAGTCCGGCGGTCACGTCAATGCTGACGACATTCGGCAGCGACGTCAGGATCGAGCGCACCGCACCGAAGGACGAGTGCTGGCGAAGTTGATACGAACCGGGAACGACGTTGATCGACGAGATCAACGTGTCGAGACGAAACGCGAAGGGAGAGGCGATGACGCCATCGGCGTGCAGTTCCGAGGCAATGGTCGACATCGAGTCGCCCTTATGGACGGTGATGATGACGGATTTGCCGGGACTGCTGAAGAGTGGTTCGAACTGGAGGAAGAACCATCCGAGGATGATCACGAGCACCACGACGACACCGGCCACGATGCGGCCCCGCACACTACCCAGCATTGAGCCCATCTACATAGTTTTGCAGGATGACGACGGCGGCCGCGCTGTCGATTCGATCTCCATGCGCTTTCGTCTTTAATCCGGCCTCTGACAACGACTTTTGGGCGCTCACCGTGGTCAGTCGTTCATCGACTTGCACGATCAATAAATTGGTGAATCGTTGCGTCAAATCGTGGTAGACGGAGTCGGCGTCGTCAGTGCTCGAGGTGACGTTGCCAGAAAGCGCGAGCGGTCGTCCGATCACGACCGTGTCGACGCCCTCCTCCTCGATCAGGCCGGCCAGGTGGTCGAACAGCTCTCCGTCGCGCGCGAGGGCCGGCCGAGGGAAGGCCATGGTCCGAGCGGAGTCCGTGATTGCGATACCGCATCGCTTGGTGCCGGGATCGATACCGAGAACTCTGGTCATAAAACGATTAGAGCGCCGCCGCCGCTTGCAGGACTGCGTCGATGCCGTTCGCGTCGCGTCCACCGGCGAGCGCCAATCGAGGTGATCCCCCGCCGCCACCGCCCACGAGGGCGGCCAACTGTTTTACGGTCGACTGCGCGTCCAACGAATCGTTCGACGCCACCGCGATCGAAACCTTGTCGTCGTTCTCGCCCACCAAGACGACCGCCCGACGTCCTCGCTGCTGTAGGTTCTGCGCCAACGTACGAAGTTGTTCCCCGGAGTAGCCGTCAACGCGCGCGACGACCAGATCGCCCGAGCTCTGCTGGTGCAACTGCTCGGCGAACGCTGAGAGCTGGGTCTGTCGGAGTGACGAGATTTCCTTCTCAAAGTTCCCTTGGCGCTCGACCAGTCGTTCGAGAGCCGGTACGACGTCGTCGAGCGAGGTCTTGAGCAGCGCCGCGACGGAACCGAGCGCGGTTTCCATTTCGTGACTTCGGTGGTAGGCACCCATGGCACTCACCGCTTCGATGCGCCGGGTGTTGGAGCCGATCGAGGCCTCCGACACGATCTGGATCTGACCGATGTCACCGAGTCGGTCGACGTGCGTACCGCCGCAGAACTCGAGACTGTGTGCGCCGGCCCGTACGACGCGTACCCGGTCACCGTACTTGTCACCGAAGAAGGCCACCGCGCCCATGGTCTCGGCCTCCTGTTTCGTCGTTTGGATCGTGCTGACCTCTTCGTTCGCGACCACGTCGGCGTTCACCAGCTCGAGGACGGCCGCTGACTCTTCCGGTTTCACACCGGCACCGTGCGAGAAGTCGAAGCGGAGCCGGTCCGGACCGACGAACGAACCCTGCTGGCGAACGTGGTCGCCGAGCACGTTGCGAAGTCCGGCGTGGAGCAAGTGCGTCGCCGTGTGGTTGCGACGCGTCGCCTCGCGCCGCTCCGGATCGATGGTGGCGATCGCCACCTGACCGGTGTGCAGTTCGCCCGAGACGAGACCGCGGTGCACGATCAGTCCTCCGGCGACGTTCTGGGTGTCGAGGACTTTGAACAGACCGGTCTCGGTGGTGACCGAACCGGTGTCGCCGACCTGACCGCCCGATTCGGCGTAGAAGGGAGTGGCGTCGAGGAAGAGCTCACCGACGCCGTCCTTTCCGACAAGAAGGGCAACGACTTCGGTCTCGATGCTGTAGCGGGTCACGTCTCGCCCGACGAACTCCGTGGTGCCGTGTCGCTCGATGAGGTCGCGGTACTGCGCGTCGTCGGCGAGGTTGAGCGTCTTGGCGTTGGCCCGAGCCCGTTCACGTTGGGCGGTCATTGCGTCGTCGAAGGCGCGGCGCTCAACGCTGAGGCCCGCCTCCGAAACGATCTCGTCGGTCAGTTCGATGGGAAAACCGTGCGTGTCGTGAAGTTTGAAGGCCACGGAACCGGGAAACACGCTCTGGCCACTCGCGACCACGTCGCGCTGCGCCTCTTCGAGCAGTGAGAGCCCAGTTCGCAGAGTTCGCGCGAAGCCGGCCTCCTCTCGTTCGAGCACTTCAACGATCAGGTCGCGGTCCTTCACGAGGACGGGATAGGCGCCACCCATTTTCTCAATCGTGGCGTCCACCAACGAGGCCGTGAGTTTGGCCTCCGATCCGGCCCGTCGCGCCGCAAGAATCGCGCGGCGAATGATGCGGCGCAGGACGTAGCCTCGACCTTCGTTCGACGGCAGCACTCCATCCGAGACCAACATGGTCATCGCGCGACCGTGTTCGGCAATCCGGCGAATAGCGATGTCGGTCTGCTCGTCGTTGCCGTACGTGGCATTGACGGCGCGCGACGCGGTGTCGAGCAGTGGCACGAAGAGGTCAGTCGCGAAGACTGACTCGAGGCCGTTGAGAATGGCGAGGACCCGCTCGAAACCGGCGCCGGTATCGATGTTCTTCTTCGGGAGCTCGAGCAACGTACCGTCGACTTCGCGGTCGTACTGGGTGAAGACCAGATTCCAGAACTCCACGAATCGATCCTCGCCGCCGGACTCCGGACCGCCGTCGGCGCCGAACTGGGGACCTTTGTCGAAGAAGATCTCCGAGCTCGGTCCGCAGGGACCGGTCTCGCCCATCTGCCAGAAATTGTCCTCCCCGAGTCGCTGGATGTGACTCGGTGGAACCCCGATGAGGTCGCGCCATAACGCTTCGGCCTGGTCGTCCGACGTGTGCACCGTCACCCAGAGGCGCTCGGGGTCGAGTCCGAAACCCTCGGTGATCAGGCCCCACGCGTATTTGATGGCGCCCTCTTTGAAGTAGTCGCCGAAGGAGAAGTTGCCCATCATCTCGAAGAAGGTCAGGTGGCGTTGGGTCGTGCCGATGATGTCGATGTCCAGAGCGCGAAAGCACTTCTGCACCGAGACGGCGCGCGGCCACGGGGCCGGCTCCTCTTCGGTGAAGTACGGCTTGAAGGGCACCATGCCTGCGACCGTGAAGAGCAGCGATTCGTCGTAGGGAATGAGACTCGCCGAGGGCACGATCGTGTGACCGTTATCGGCGAAGTACTCAAGGAAAATTGAACGTAGTTGGGCTGCTTCCACGGGCCTTACTCTACTGGCGAGCCTGAATCGCCCTCGTCCTCACGCTGGACCGTGCGCCGCCACGCTTCGACGAGTGCCTTCTCGCGTCCGTACTCGCTCGGATCAAAGTAGGACTGTCCCGCGAGTCTGTCGGGCAGATACTGCTGGGCCACGTAGCCGCCTTCGAAATCGTGGGGATAGCGGTAGTCGGTGCCAAATCCCTGTTCGCTCGCGCCCCGGTAGTTCGATCCTCGAAGGTGATCGGGGACTTCCACGAGACCGCCCTCTTGCACCGCGCGCGTCACGGCACCGAGGGCGCGGGTGACCGAATTGCTCTTGGGCATGAGGGCCAACGTCAAGGTGGCGTGCGCCAACGTCAGTCGTCCCTCGGGCAGTCCGATGAACTCAACCGTTCGGGCTGCGGCGTCGGCCAACACCAGTCCCATGGGGTCGGCCAGTCCAATGTCCTCACTCGCCAGAATGACGAGTCGTCGGGCCAAGAAGCGCGGACTCTCGCCGCTCTCGAGCATGGTGACGAGCCAGTACAGCGCGCCATCGGGGTCCGAACCGCGAACGGACTTGATGAAGGCACTGATCTGGTCGAAGTGCGTGTCGCGCGACTGGTGGTACAGCCGACCATCACGGGCCTGGGAAACCTGCTCGAGCGTGACGACGTCGTCGTTCCCCTCCGTGGCGCGCGCCAAGATAATCGCGGTGTCGAGCGTCGTGAGTGCGACCCGCGCATCGCCGTCGGAGGCCGAGGTGATGGCGTCTAAGGCGTCGTCGGTGATGGCGCTGGCGCGCAGCGCAACGCCCCGACGCACGAGGATCTCGAGGTCGCTCGCCTCGAGCGGTCGAAGTCGCCACAACGTCGAGCGGCTCATGAGGGCCGCGTTCACTTCGAAGTAGGGGTTTTCGGTCGTCGCCCCAATGAGGACGACCTGGCCCGTTTCGGTTGCCGGGAGTAACAAGTCCTGTTGGGACTTGTTGAAGCGGTGGACCTCGTCAATGAACAGGACTGTGCGCTGACTCTGCTCGCCGAGTCGCTCGCGCGCCCGAGTCAACGCCTCGCGAACTTCCTTCACACCGCTCGTGACGGCCGACAGACTCTCCGTGGCGTAGCCGGCCGACGTCGCCATGATCCTCGCCAACGTCGTCTTTCCGGTCCCGGCCGGCCCCCAGAGGATCATCGACGTGAGTTCGCCGGCCTCTACGAATCGGCGCAGTGGACCCGCTGGTCCAATCAAGTGCTGTTGGCCGACCAGTTCATCAATCGTCTTCGGGCGAAGGAGATCAGCGAGCGGCGCGGCCTGCTTCAGGCGCTGGGCGACGGCGTCGTCGAAGAGTGACGTAACTCACGAACCTTTCGGAACGATCTTGATCCGCAACTCGCGCATCACCTTGTCGGTGACGCCCTTGGGTGCCCCGGTCATCAGGTCGGCTCCGGACTGGGTCTTCGGATAGGCAATGACCTCGCGGATATTCTCCTCACCGGCGAAGATCGCCGTCAGGCGGTCGATGCCGAAGGCGAAGCCGGCGTGCGGCGGCGCACCATATTTAAAGGCGCCCAGCAGGAAGCCGAAGCGGCTCTCCGCCTCCTCGTCACTGATGCCGAGCGCGGTGAAGATTCGCGACTGGATGTCGGCGCGGTGGATTCGCACCGAGCCACTGCCCAACTCCCACCCGTTCAAGACGAGGTCGTAGGCGCGCGAGCGAACCTTGAGCGGATCGGTCTCGATGAGGTCGAGGTCGTCGGGGTGGGGCATCGTGAAGGGGTGGTGGGCCGCCTGCAAGTTGCCGTCGTCGTCCACGCCCTCGAACATTGGAAATTCGGTCACCCAGACGTAGCGGTGCGGTCCTTCACTGACTGGTGGTGAACCGAGCGTGACGCGAAGCGCGCCAAGCACCTTGCACGCCGCTTCGTACTCGTCAGCAACACAGAAGATAATGTCGCCCGACTGGGCGTCATCGACGGCCGCGACGGCCGTCAACTCCGTCTCGTTGAGGAACTTCGCGAGTGGCGAGTCGAGGCCCTCGTCGGTCACGCGAAACCACGCGAGACCCTTCGCACCGAGCGACTTGGCGTAGTCCGTCAGTTCGTCGAGCCGACTGCGTGAGAAGCTCGCGCCGCCGGGCACGCGCATGGCCTTCACGGTCGAGGCGCCGAAGGCCTTTACCTCGGTCGCGGCGAAGACGTCGGAGAGATCCTGCAGGACCATGTCGAATCGAAGGTCGGGCTTATCGGTGCCGTAGAGGTCCAGGGCGTCCGTCCAGGTGATGTGGGGAATGTCGCCCGGGCGAACACCGGTGGCCGCTTCGGCGGCGTCCAGTACGGCCACCGACACGAAACCGAGCACGTCGTCCTGATCGGCGAAGCTCGCCTCGATGTCCAGCTGCGAGAACTCGAATTGACGGTCGGCGCGCAAATCCTCGTCGCGCATGCAGCGCGCGATCTGGTAGTACCGGTCGAAGCCGCCGACCATCAAGAGCTGTTTCGCGATCTGGGGCGACTGCGGGAGTACGTAGAACTCGCCCGGTTGCAGCCGAGAGGGCACGACGAACTCGCGCGAACCTTCGGGCGTGGGCGCCCAGAGGAGCGGCGTCTCCACCTCGCAAAAGCCCTGCGCGTCCATCGCCTTTCGCAGCGCCCCATTTACGACGGCGCGAAGACGGAGATTGCGCTGCATATGATCGCGGCGTAGATCGAGGTAGCGATAGCGCAGCCGCACCTGCTCGTCGATTTCGACGCGGTCGTCGAGTTGGAACGGCGGCGGCTCGGCGGCCGACAGGATCTCGACGACGCAGTCCGTCAGTTCCACCTGTCCCGTGGCGAGTCTCTCGTTGACGGTTCCTTCAGGTCGACGCGTGACGGTGCCCGTCACGCGCACGACGTATTCGCTACGCACGTCGACCGAACCCTCGACGACGGCTTGGATGACGCCGGTATGGTCGCGAACGTCGAGGAAGGCCAAGTGCTCGCCGTGCTCACGACGCTTGGCGACCCAGCCGCAGACGGCGACCTGTTGTCCCACGTGTTCTTCACGCAGCGACGCGCACAGGAAATCACGCATGCTCGTGGCTTCTAGATTCTTCGACATTCTCAGCTCTTCGTCAGTAGTTCGGCGACCGCGAGGACGACGTCATTTCGGGCAACGCTGCGTTGCGCTTGCTCGAAATTGTCGCTCCGCAGGTCCCTAATCGTAACCTCGCCGGCTTCGAACTCTTTGGGACCAACCAGGAGTGCCCAACGGGCACCGGACTTGTCGGCCACCTTCATCTGGGCCTTCATCGACCGATTGTCGTAGGCGCGGTCGGTGGCGAAGCCGGCGCCGCGTAGTTCGTCGACGAGTTGCGTGGCGGCGTCGGCACCGGTGGTGTCGATCACGAAGAGATCGAGGTCGCGGTTGAGCAGGGTGCCCAGCACCACGCCTTCGGCTTCACGCACCAGCAACAGCCGCTCGATGCCACTGCCAAAACCAATGCCGCTCG
>DATCFS010000046.1:0-8274 GCA_036509375.1 Acidimicrobiales bacterium | reverse complement strand
CGGGGACATCGGCGAGTCGCTGGGTGAGGGTGCGGTACATCTCTTCGGGATCGGAGCCGGGCAGGTCGGTGCGACCGCAACCGTCGAGAAAGAGCGTGTCGCCGCTGATGAGTCGGCCGTTCACGAGGAGACATTGACTGCCGGGCGTGTGCCCGGGCGTATGAATCAACGTGACGTCGAAGTTACCGACCGACACGACGTCGCCGGGCGCATGGCCGACGAGTGAATCGACGCCCACACCGGTGCGCTCAGTCACCCACTGAACTTCGGGACTCTGCACGTGAATCGGTACGTCGGTCCTCTCGAGCAGTTGCACGATGCCGGCAATGTCGAACTCCCTGCCGAGCGATCCACCCACGTGATCGGCGTGGTAGTGGGTAGCGAGCACTCCCGTCACCCGCAGGCCGTCTCCCTCAATGATGTCAACGAGTTCGTGTGGGGAGTAGGCCGGGTCGACCAGCAGCGCCTCGCCGCTCTCACGGTCGCCCACGGCGTAGGCGAAGTTCACCATCTGCTCGGCGACCGGGTCACCAATCGCGAAATCGAGTCCCCCAAGCAACTGTCGAAAATAAAACCGGTCGTTCATTCAGACTCGGCGACCCTCGAAAGTCGCGGCGCCAATTCGTCGACGCGCGCCTTCGTGGCGTCGAGTCGGGCCTCGAGCGTTTCGATGATGGTCGTCGCACGCTCCAACTTCGCGAAGAGATCGTCGACCGACACCTCGCCCTCGTCGAAGGAGGCCACGATCGCGTCGAGCTCTCGCGCCGCGTCATTCCAATTACCAATATCGCTCACGGTGTCCCGTCCTTTTCCTTCACAGTAGATTCAAACGACCCGTCACTCACGAGAACGCGCACGGCGTCACCAATTGAGATGTCGTTCAGCGTGCGCACGACCGCGCCACTCGGCCCGGTCACGATTGACCACCCCTGAGCCAGTCGCCGTTTGGGATCGTAGGCGCCGAGGAGTTGACGACTACTCGCGAGGAGTTGCGCAGCAGTCGCGAGAAGGTGACGACTGTGCACGACGAGTCCGGCGCGGGTGCCTTCGAGGTGGCGCTGTTCGCCACGGAGTCGGTCCCGCACCGCGAAGATCATCGTGCGTCGTCGCTCGGCGACGTACTCGGTACCCTCATCAAGAAGTTCGTGGCCCGCGTCGAGGAGTCGTTGGGCCGGCAGCCGGACGTGTCGGTCGTGCCACGAACGGACAATGGCCGCGATCTCCTCGCCAAGTTTCGTCGGCGTGATGGCCCTCGTGTGCGCCACGAGGTCGGCAATCGATTCGTCACCGGTGTGGCCAATGCCAGTGAAGATCGGTCTCTTCGCAGCGGCGACGGCTCGCGCGACGCGCTCATCGTCGAAGCAGGCGAGGTCACCCTTGGACCCACCGCCGCGCACGAGACAGATGATGTCGACGTCCGCACTGTCCAACGTCTCAATCGCGGCCACGATTTGGGGAGGTGCCGCGTCACCCTGAACCGCGCTCTTCACGAGCACGATCTCGAAACCGAATCCGGAGTGCAAGAGCTGACCGGTGAAGTCGCTGTACCCCTCCGTTCCGGGGCTCGCCACGAGGCCGACCCGTAGCGGCACGGGCGTCATCAACACCTTCTTATTGGCCTCCATCAATCCTTCGCTCGTCAGCCGAGCGATGAGCTCCTGGCGTCGACGGGCAACGTCACCGAGGAGTCCCTGCACGTCGATTTGCGTGATGGTGAACCCAATTCGACCCTGGGGCGCGTAGAGGTCGACGTAACCGAAAAAGTTGACGAGCACGCCGGGCGCGAGCGTTACACCCTCCGCGGCCAATCGCTTCTTGAGTGGGGCCCACTGGGTTCCCCAGCAGTGCGCGTTGAGGACGGGCCGTTTCGTGTCCGCCGCGGCCGAACCGGCGTCCACGAGATCGACGTAGATGTGACCCTTTTCGTAGACCTTGGCGATTTCGCCGCGGACCCAGTGTGGGTGACGCCGCCCGAACGCCGATTCGAGTTGAGCGGTGAGCAATTGGTAGAACTCACCGACCTCGTGCACCGGGGCGGTCCCGACCTCGTCGTCACTCACGCAGGCAGAATACTCGGCGGTTACAACATCGTTACGGGTCTTGTTGACCGAAAGAGCATGTGCCAGAATTGACGAGGATGGTGAGTCGACTGGGTGGCCGCACTGCTCGGCAACGAGCGGTGAGGAAAGTCGGGGCTCCAAAGGGCAGGGTGCTCGCGAAACGCGAGTCGCGGTGACGTGCAGGACAGTGCCACAGAGAAAAGACCGCCGATGGCTTGGGCAACCGAGTACAGGTAAGGGTGAAACGGTGCGGTAAGAGCGCACCAGCACTGCGAGTGATCGCAGTGGCTAGGTAAACCCCACCCGGAGCAAGATCAAACGTGGGAGCGCGTGGCCCGCATGCCTTGGAAACAAGGCACTCCCGAGGTAGATCGCTGAGATGGATGGCCGCTCATCCTTCCGAGAGGAAGGTGGACAGAACCCCGCTTATAGGTCGACTCACCATCCACTATCCGTTCAACAACACCGAGTGAAAGTCGAGCTGTGTTACACCTGCCCTACCGCGAGCTCCCGGTCGCGGACGTTGGCACACCAGATACGCGCTCACCACTTCGGTACCTGATCTGGATTGCCCGACAACAAAAGACACTGCTGTTCTTCAACGCCGTGTTCGGCATTGGATGGATGGTCTCCCAAGCCCTCTTGTGGGCTGCCGTCGGCGCGGCCCTCGACCACGGCGTCATTGATCGAAGCGAGTCCGAACTGTTCCTCTGGGTTGGCGTCGTGGTGGCGCTGGGACTCTTTCAAGCGCTCTGTGGATCATTACGCCACCAACTGGCCGTCACCAACTGGATGAATGCGTCCTACAAGACCGTCCAGGTTATTGGTCACCACGTTGCGCACGCCGGTACGGCCGTCATGGACGAGATTCCCGCCGGCGACGTCGTCAACACGGTGGCCTCTGATGCCATGCGCATCGGCGGCGCCTACGACGTCTTCGCCCGATTCATCGGCGCCATCGTCGCGTGGGTGGTCGTCTCGATCATCCTCCTGTCCACATCCGAGGAACTCGGCCTCATAGTTCTCATTGGCGTGCCGGTGCTCGCGTCACTCACGACGCCGCTGATGCGGCCCCTCCACGCCAGCCAAGCAGCGCAGCGCGAAGCGGCCGGCCGACTCGCCGCACTCGGCTCGGACACCGTGGCCGGACTTCGTATCCTGCGCGGCGTCGGCGGCGAAGAGGTCTTCCTCAACAACTACAAGCGTCAGAGCAATCTCGTACGTTTGACGGGAAACCGCATCGCCGCACCCCAAGCCGGCCTCGAGTCCGGGCAGGTGCTCCTCCCCGCAATTCTGACGGGCATCGTCACGTTCCTCGGTGCGCGCGACGTGATGAACGGATCGTTGCAGCCTGGTGAATTGGTCGCCTTCTTCGGCTACGCCACCTTTCTCACGACGCCGCTGCGCACGGCAATTGAGTACGTGATCGCCACCACCCGCGCCTACGTGGGGGCCGGGCGAGTGCTGCGAATTCTCAACGTCGCGCCACTCGTCGTCGAGCCCCTCGAACCGAGGACGTGGCCCACAACCATTGAGGTACTGAGCGACAGCATCAGCGCCATCTCGATTCACCGCGGTCAACTCGTGGCGGTCGTCACCGAGTCGCCAGCCGAGGCGTCCGTCCTCGCCGATCGCCTCGGTCGCTTCGTCGCTGACGTGGACGGCGTGACAATTAACGGAGTGGACCTCGCCGAGTTCTCGGTGCGCGAAACGCGACAACACATTGTCGTGAGCGAGATTGAGCCCCGACTGTTCTCGGGGTCGCTGCGCTACGAACTGGTCCCTCACGGTGACGTCTCCGATGGCAACATCATGCCGGCGCTCGAGGCCACGAGCTCACTCGACATCCTGGACGCGCTCGAAGACGGTCTTGACACCGTTGTCGAAGAGCGCGGACGTAGCTTTTCCGGAGGACAGCGCCAACGACTCAGCCTCGCGCGAGCCATTCTCACGAATGCCGAGTTCCTCATCCTGGTGGAACCGACGTCGGGCGTTGATACCCATACCGAGGGCCGCATCGCCGCGCGGCTTCGCGACGTGCGAGGTGATCGCACGACGCTGGTGGCGACGACGAGTCCCCTCATGCTCGAAAAGATGGACCTCATCTTCGTGGTCCGCGACGGAAAGTGTGTGGAACAAGGGACGCACCACACGCTCAGCACCCAGTCGGCGCTCTATCGCCAAATCGTGTTGCGAGAGGACGCCTGATGAGCCAATTGCCCATCGCCGACGCCCAGACCGTTCGCGTCCACGCGAGGGTGTTGATCCTTCAACATCGATCGAAATTGGTCCGCATGCTCTCGCTCTACGCCTTAGCGGCCATCATGGCGCTGATCCCGGCGTACGTGATCGGTGAGATCACCAACTTCGCGGCCGACCACCAACTGACGTCTCGGCGCATCGACCTCTACGTCGGCATCCTCTTCGTCTCATCGATCCTCTACGCCGGACTCTCCTTCTTGGCGCGTCGACGAAGCTACCTCCTCGGCGAGACGGTGTTCGCCCAATTGCGCGAAGAGTTCCTCGAGAGCGTGCTCGCCCTCCCGCTCGTTGAAGTTGAGCGCGCCGGAACCGGCGACCTACTCAGTCGCACGACCAACGACATCGAGGCGCTGTCGAGAACGGTTCGCTTCGCGATGCCGGAATGGCTCGTCGCCATTCTCCAGGCGCTTTTGACCCTCGTCGCCATGATTCTCGTCAGTCCCCTGGCGTCGGTCGCGAGCATCGTGTCGTTGCCGATCGTCTTCTTCTCCACCCGTTACTACCTGCACTACGCCGTGCCGGGCTACCGCCGTGAACGGATGAGCTACGCGTCAATGTCGGGATCGGTTTCTGAAACGGCTGAGGGAGCGCGCACCGTCGACGCGCACCGATTGGGGCCTCGTCAGTCCGAGCGAATCGAAGGCAATATCCGTGAGTCGTTCTACTCCGAGATGTACACACTTCTCATGCGGATGGTCTGGTTCCCAACGATCGAGAGCGCCTTCGCTCTGGCGGTCGCCACGACCCTCGGTTGGAGTGGCTGGCTGGCGCTCAACCACCACATCACGATTGCGGCCGCGACCACGGTCACGCTCTACGTCGTCCAAATCAACGATCCCATTGACCGCATCGTGTCGTGGCTCGATGAACTCCAGGTCGGCCAATCGTCACTGGCTCGACTCGTGGGCGTCTCGGTCGTCCACGACGACCGACCAACGCAGGGAGTTGAACCGCGCAACGAGAGAATCACCATGACCGACGTCCACTACGCCTATCGCGCGGGGCACGATGTCTTAAACGGTCTTTCGTTGACGGTGCAACCTGGAGAACGGCTCGCCATTGTCGGCCCGTCGGGCGCCGGCAAGTCGACCATTGGTCGTCTACTGGCGGGCATCGACGCACCCCGAAGCGGTTCCGTCGAAGTCGGCGGCGTCGCCTTGGCAAGCATGCCACTCGCGATGTTGCGTAAGCACGTGGCGCTCGTCACCCAAGAGCACCACATCTTCATCGGCACCGTTCGAGAGAATCTCGCGCTCGCGAAACCTGAAGCCTCCGACGACGAAATCGTTCGGGCCCTCGAGGCCGTTGACGCCATGGAATGGGTCCGTGGACTGCCCGACGGCATGCTCACCGAATTGGGCACGACCGGCTTTGCGGTGACCCCGGCACAGGCCCAACAGTTAGCCCTCGCCCGTCTGGTCCTGAGCGACCCACACACGCTCGTGCTCGACGAGGCGACCGCCCTGCTCGACCCGCGAGCGGCGCGACATTTGGAGCGCTCCCTCAACGCCGTGCTGCGTGGACGAACGGTCATCGCGATCGCCCACCGACTGCACACCGCGCACGACGCCGACCGGGTCTGCGTGGTCATCAACGGCGCAATCGCCGAGCTCGGCACCCACGATGAACTGGTAGACCTCAACGGTGAGTACGCCTCACTCTGGAGCAGCTGGCGGAATGAGAAGCCCGAAGCCTCGTAGGCTTTTGCTCTGTGAGTTCACTCCTACGCGGCGCCGAGATCGACGCCTGCATTCATCGGATCGCGCTGGCGCGGGCCGAACCGGACCGGGCGCACCGTACACTTCCGACGCCGGAAATCGAACGCCGTCGCGACGAAGCAGACAATCATCGACGTGCGGTCCTCGCCGCACTCGTCGATTTCCATCCGAATGCCGTGTTCGCCACGAGTCACGATCACACCGCGTCGCTCATTGAGACGGGGACCGAACTCATTCTCAACGCCCGATTGGCCGACGTCGACGCCCGACGCACCGTATCGGTGCAGGGCTTCATCCGAGTCGGTCGTGTGAACGAGCGCTTCACCTACGCCCCCATGGTGGTGAAGAACCACGAGGTGACGGACTCCGCGTCGACCAGGCGTCTGTGGGAGGGATCGCTCGAACGACTCCTGCCGAGCGACGCCAAAGTCCGCGAGGGAGTTGGGCTTCGTCCGACGTCCACGGTTCGACGCGACGTCTTACTTCTGGACGGTGCGACGCGCGTGCTCCAGGCCTACGGTGCGTCCGATCCTTTAACGAGGGGTGCCCTCGTCGATCGCAACGCTCATCTCTGGTGGCTCGAATTGGCGAGTACCGCGATCTCGAAGAGCAACCTCGGTGCCTACGACGAGTACTACCTCGAACGGATCAACGTCCTCGAGGCGCTCGACAGGTGGTTCGAGGTGGGCGGAGAATTCCCCACCGCTCCCTACTGGCATCGCGAGTGTCTCACGTGTGAATTTCACGAGCATTGCGAACGAGAACTCGAGGCCGCCGACGACGTATCGCTGACGCGCTTTACGTCACTTGAGCAACAACGACTTCTGCGTGCCCAGGGCGTCGAGACGCGCGCCGCACTCGCGCGTCTCGATCCGCTCCGCGCCGTGCAGTTGCGCGCAAAGACTGCCAAGCCCGACGAACATTTTGCGATCGAGGACCGACTGAGTCGTTCAATCGAACGACTGGACGAACTGATCTACCGCGCCAGAGCGCACGTGCGCGCCACACCCCTGCGCATACTGGACGTCACGCGAATGGGTTGCCCCACGGCGGATGTCGAAGTTGACGTCGACATGGAGAGTTACGACGATCGCACCTATCTGTGGGGTGCCACTGTCACGGTGCGTGACCACGTCGTCGGCTTTGCGTCCGAACACGTTGCCTTCGTCGAATGGGGTGATCTCACGAGCGTCGCGGAAGCGCAGCTCTTCGCCACTTTCTGGTCGTGGTTTAGTGATCTGCGCGCCCGTTGTCACGAGCAGGGTCGAACGTTCGCCGCGTACTGTTTTTGGGCGCAGGCTGAAGACGGCGCAATGAACCGCGCGGTCGAACCTCCGCTCGACGACGGTCCGACGATGAAGGACCTCGATGCATTCCGACGGAGTGTTCCCACGGAGTGGATCGACCTTCACGACGTCGCCAAGGCGCAGATTCAAACCGAGGGACCGCTCGGACTGAAACAACTCGCGATGGCGTCCGGCTTTCATTGGCGCGACCTCAATCCGAGCGGTGAAGCATCCATGCTCTGGTACGAAGTCGCTACTCGCCAACAAGGAGACGTCGCCCTGGCGTCGCGCCAGCGCATTCTCGACTACAACGAGGATGACTGTCGAGCCACGCGAGCGCTGCGCGATTGGTTGAACGGTGCGGCACAACAGCTGGCGCACCGCGACGACCCTCTGTAACGCGTTGCGCGCTCGTTAGCATTGGTCGGTGACCCCCGCGCCCCTCGCATCGCCCGACGGGGTCACTTTTCGAAGTAGTGCACGTCTGCTCGGCGCCTTCGGGGCGCTCGTCTCGTTGGCCTGCGCCGCAGTGGTCGGCGTCGGAGTCGCCCACATCGCGCAGCATCGATTCGCGTCCGGACTCTGGCTGATGATCGGAGCGTTGAGCGCTCGTTGGTTACTCGCCACGGTGCTCGGGCACTGGAGTGACCGCACGGCGAGAACCGTTCGCGCGCGGTGGCGCGCGACGTTGCCGGGGCACTTGACTCGTCCTCGACGCGAGGGCGACCGAGCCCGGGGCGACCTCGCCACGGCCGTCGTCCACGCCTCAGAGGCGCCGTCGCTCGAGTTGCTCGGAGCGAGCGCGGCTACTTCGATGAGCGGTCTAGCCGTACTCTTCTGGGCCGGTGGTTGGCTGTGCTTCACCATCACGGCTGTCCTGTTGGTCCTCGCGGCGCCGCTCTACCAGCGGGCCGGTCGACGAAGCGAAACCATGGCGGTCGAGTTCGA
>DATCFS010000045.1:0-6343 GCA_036509375.1 Acidimicrobiales bacterium | reverse complement strand
GGAACTCGGCGTCATCGTGGTTCCCGAACGGGTGGTGGACGACGGAGACCTCGTTACGAGTGGTGGCGTCACGAGCGGCATCGACCTCGCCCTTTGGTTAGTCGCGCGCGAGTTGAACGATCTCCTCGCGCAGCACATCGCAAAGAACATTGAGTACAGGTGGTACCGGCCTAATCGGCCGCTCACCGCGTAGCGAAGAGTCCTCGAGGCCTACGGACGGAAGTGGAACGTGGGAGCGGGGCCGCGTAAATCGCGCCACTCATCTTCGAGAACGGCGTAAACGACCTCATCGGTCCACTCGCCCTTCACGAACTCGTTCTCCACGAAGTGTCCTTCCCGTCGCATCCCGAGACGTTCAAGCACCGCCGCCGAGCGAGTGTTCCTCGCATCGAGTCGACCGGTGACTCGATGCGCGCTCAAACCAGAGATGGCGAGTTCGATGACGATCGCCGCTGCTTCAGTTGCGTAACCGTGACCCGAGTACGCCGGATCGAAGACGTAACCAACCTCGTAGTGGCCGTGCGTCGCACTGATGTGGGCCATACCAATCTCACCGACGAGTACGCCGTCCTTGTTCAGTTCGACGCCAAAGTTGACCCACGCGCCCTCGTTGGGGAGGTCGAGGATACATCGTCGCTTCAGATGCTCCCGGGCCTGCTCGGGAGTGAGCGGCTCTTCGTAGAGATAGCGCACGACATCGGGATTGGAAAAGATCGAGAAGTGTCGGTCAAAGTCCTCGAGGCTGAGAGGACGAATAGTGAGACGCTCGGTGCGCACGGGGAAGACGAGTTGCACGGCGTGTCCTTTGTCGATCTCTAGTTCGGTGGAAGAACGAGGTTGGCGGCCTCGTCGACCACGATATTAAAGAAACGGCCAGCGTTGCGGACCGAACCCTTGTAGTGACCAAACAGTTCAAAACTGATGCAGCCAAAAATCTGGGACCAGACCATCAGGGAGAGCGCCCGAACGCGCTCGGGCACGCCCGGCATGACGACGTCGAGCGCACGCGTCTCGAGCAGTCCCTTCATCGACGCGTTCCCCCGCGCCTCGTCGTCCGTGAACTCCGAAGCGTGGCGACGCCACGCTTCAGCCACGATGTTGCCCAGTACCAGCGCCACGCGCGCTGCCGGTTCGACAGTAAAAGGAGGTGCTTCGTAACCGGGGACCGGCGAACCGTAAAGGAGCGCGTACTCGTTGGGATTGGTTTTCGCCCACTTGCGAATCGCCGACGCGGCCGCGTGCAGTTGGCGTCGCGCGTCGTCATGGGGAATCCGTTGCGCGGCTCGTTCGGCCGCTGCACCGAGATCGTTGTAGGCGTCGACAATCAACGCCGTCAGCAAATCGTCGCGCGTGGCGAAGTAGCGATAGAGCGCCGACGAGACGACATCCATCTCACGAGCAACTTCGCGCAACGAGAGTCCCGGGGCGCCCTTTTCGGCCATGAGTCGTCGTGACGTTGCCTTGATCCGATCGATTTGCTGAACGCGCGCTACGGCCCTGGAGGTTCGAACGTTGCCCATCGCACCAGTATCGCAGGTCACCGGCCCTCGTGCCCAAAAACGAGAGCGGTGCTCTTGCATTCCGGTACGTCCTGTGCCACACTTGTTAAGAGAGCGGTGCTCTCTAAACTAAGGAGGCTTCATGAAGACGTATTTGATCGTTGGTGCCGGCGCAATCGGGTCGGTCGTGGCCACGCAATTGGCCGACCAGGGTCACCAGGTTCGACTCTTGTCACGGCGCGGCACCGGACCTCGACACCCCTCAATCGAGCTCATCGCGGGCGACGCCTCCGATCTCGCCACGGTGACGACGCACGCCGCCAGTTCCGACGCACTCTTCAACTGCGCCAGTCCCGCCTACCACCGTTGGCCCACCGATTGGCCGCCCATCGCCAACGCGTTGCTCGGGGCCGCTACGACGACCGGAAGCGGACTGGTCACTCTCAACAACCTCTACGCGTACGGGCACCCCACTGGCCCAATGTCGCCCCATGATCCGCTGAACGCGACCTACGAAAAGGCACAGGTGCGCGCCACGATGTGGCGCCACGCGAAGGAGGCCCACGACGATGGACGAATCCGCGCGACCGAAGTGAGGGCATCGGACTTCATTGGACCCAACGCGCAGAGTTACCTCGCGCAACTCCTGCCCCGAATCCTCGACGGCAAGACCTGTCAGGTGATTGGCGATGTCGATGCCCTGCACAGCTGGAACTACACCGTTGACGTGGCACGCACACTCGTGACGTGTGCGCAGGACGAGCGCTCGTGGGGCCGTGCCTGGCACGCTCCGGCCAACCCCCCGTGCAGTGTTCGTAGCGCCATCAACGATTTCGCGGACGTTGCGCAGGTCGCCCACCCCAAGATCACCACGATTCCAACGACAGTCCTTCGTATCGTCGGACTGTTCAACCGAGAGGTTCGCGAACTGCCGACGACCGTGTACCAGTTCAGCGCTCCCTTCACCGTTGACGATCGTGAGACGCGCAGCGTCTTTGGAATCGAACCGACGCCTTGGCGCGACGTAGTGAAGGAGACAGTCGCGTCGTACGCAAACACTGGTGATTTACTGGTCTGAGGTAGAGACCCACAACGCCGTGGTAAGCACGTCGCGGAAGTGCGTCAACTGCAATCGAACGAGGAGGGCGAGTGTTCCACAACATTCCCGACACCGTGCGCTCAATCATGGAGGATTTGGAACGTCGCGATGAGTTGGACCGCGATGACGGAACGCCGCATCTCGAACGGTTGCGCCAGATCACACCCGACACCGGAGCCTTTATTGCGCTCTGGGCTGCGGCGGCTCCACCAGGCGCGATGATTGAGATTGGTACGAGCGCCGGTTATTCGGCGCTCTGGCTCTCTCAGGCCTGTCGACTCACGTCGAGAACGTTGACCACATTTGAAATCCTTCCGGCGAAAGCCGCGCTCGCCCGCGACACGTTCGAGCGTGCCGCCGTCACCGACGTCGTGCATTCCGTAGAAGCTGATTTCCTCACGCGGGCCGATGAATTCACCGATATCGGCTTCTGTTTTCTCGACGCCGAGAAAGATGTCTACGAAGCCTGTTACGACGTGGTCATCCCGAAGTTGGTGTCGGGCGGTATTCTCATTGCCGACAACGCCACCAGCCACAGGGACGATCTCCAGGACATGCTGCAACGCGCGCTCGATGATGACCGCGTCGACGCGATGATCGCCACCGTTGGCAAAGGTGAGTTGCTCTGTCGGAAGTTATAACGCTCGATCAATGTGCTCGTCAGCACGCCCCAGCAACGTTCAGCTGATGATGAGGAGTGCTGCAGCCAATGTTGCGACGGTGACGATGGCCCCCACCTTCGTAAATGTTCGAATCGACGGCGCGGCATCGTTCTGGCGTGCGATGCGCAGCCACAGCAGTGACGACATGGCGCCAATGACGAAGAAGTTGGGCCCGAGGTCCAGTCCGAGCAACAGTTCGTACGGGTGTGATGGCAACTTCGAGGACAGGAGGGCCGAGGCCGGAAGGTTGTTGATCACGTTGGCCGATCCGGCCCCAATCGCCGCCGTCGTCCACGGACCGGCCGAGGCCATCAGGTGGGCCGGATAGGACCACACGCGGGCAACAACCGCAACAATCAGCGCGAAGCCGAAGAGGCCACCCAAGAGTGGAAGATTCGCGACGCTCATGACGGCCCCCACTTTCGTGCGGCGCAGCCAGACCAACTCCACGACTTCGGCGACGATGCCGACGCCAAGTACGAAGAGGGCCGGATCCGAGACGAAGAGCATCAATCCGGTCGCGGCGCAAAGACCAACGAGTCCGACGCCAATTCGAAATCGCGGAACTTCGTCGGGAACCGTACCCGTTGAGGACCGCAAGTTCGACCAGTTCCACGCAATCATGACCACTGCGGTAAGGACGATCGACGAGATCCACTCCGGAAACATCGTTCGTGCAAAGACATCGCCGCGCACGTGCCGACCCGTGAAGACGAGGATGTTGGTGAGATTTGATCCGAGGAGCAATAGTGAGGCGGCATTCGCCATGAATATTGACCCGTAAAGGAATGCACGCTCATCGACCCCCCGGCGACGCGCGGCGTGCAGCACAATCGGCGTCACGAACACCACGGAGGTATCAAGGTTCAACGTGGCCGTCACCACCGCGACCAGCGACAACATCGACACCAGCAGGATGACGCCCCCTCCGGGAAGCGCGGAGAGTCGAGCCCCGAGCGACTCAAAGAGACCGTCAGTGGTGGCGCAGTGTCCAATCAGAATCAACCCAAGAATAAGGATGAAGGGCTGCCACGTTTGATCGAAAGCGCTCAACAACGTCGTCAAGGCAACACCGGTGCTTTCTTCACCTCGTGATTTTAGGCAATCTTCACGCGCGCAGTCTTCGTGACGTGAACGCTCGCACTCGATGACCAACGTCCCGATGGAGAATCGGCACTACGAAGAGTGCCGCAACGCCGGTCAAAGGTCTTTGAACATCGACGTTGACATCACTTCGTAGCCCAAGGAATCGTAAAGCGATCGCGCGGTGAGATTTGGCCCGAACACATTCAGTGCCAGTCGCGTTCCGTTTCGCTCACGAGTCCATTCTTCAGCGGCCTCCATGGCGGCACGGCCCAGACCTCTTCCTCGAAACTCCTTGTCAATTTCGACGTCGAAGACGAACCACGTCTCGCGCGAACCACTGTGCGGACGCCCGAGCCACATCGTCCCCACGACGCCATCGTCTCCGATGATGTTCATGATGAATTGGTCATTCGCCGGAACATCGTTGGGAAAGAGTTCGTTACGCTGGACGAGGGATAACTGCTGCGCCGACTCCGGCTCGTGGCCGGCCCTGATTCGTTCGGCAACGTACTGCTCGAACACGCCGGGAAGCCACGCACCCAATTCGTCAGCGGACTTGATTTCCAATTTCACCATTGAACGACACTAGTTCTGAGGCTGCCGCGAACTGGGAATCGCGCGGTGCGTACGGGTGAGCACAACACCGCCGAGTGTTAGCGTCGGCGAGGTCGAAGGGGAACCATGGCACTCAGCAATGCAGCACTCTGTGAGTCATCGGCTCTCGAACTTGCACACCTTTTGAGTTCGGGTGCAATCACGTCCGTCCAGGTCGTGAATGCTCTTCTCGAACGCATAGGCGAACTCGACGCGCCGGGCACCGAGATTGAACTTCGCAGCGTTCTCGCACTCGCTCCGGACGCGCTCGACGTGGCACAGCGTCTCGACAAGGAACGCGCCGCGGGCCACGTTCGTAGCCAACTCCACGGCGTGCCGATCGTCGTCAAGGACAACATCGAGGCGGTCGGTCTTCCGGGAACGGCTGGCTCAACGGCCCTGCTCAATCGGCCGGTTCCACACGACGCTCCCCTCGTGACGAGACTTCGCGACGCGGGCCTCGTGATTCTCGGTGCGACGAACCTCTCTCAGTGGGCCAACATGCGCTCCCCGTTCTCCACGAGCGGATGGTCGGCAGTGGGTGGTCTCACCCTCAATCCCTATCGGCTCGATCGCTGCGCCGGCGGATCGTCGGCGGGATCGGGAGCGGCCCTCGCGGCGCGACTCACTCCACTCGCCGTGGGAACTGAAACCGATGGGTCAATTACCTGTCCCGCGTCCCTCAATGGCGTGGCGGGTATAAAGCCGGCCGTCGGCACGGTACCGGGCGAGGGCGTCATTCCGATTTCGGCGAGCCAGGACAGTGCCGGTCCCATGGCCCGCACGATCGCCGATGTCGCCGCACTCTACGAAGTCTTGTCCGGGACCGAGGGTGTACTTGACTGCGTTCGACGAGGTCCGGCCGACGCCCGGGTCGCGGTTGCGAAGAATCTCGTCACCGGCCATCCCGCCACCGACGCGCTCTTCTTCGCCGCCATTCGCATTGCCACCGATTCGGGAATGTCGTTCACCGAGATCGAGGTTGCCGAAGTGAACGAGACGGTGGGAGCCGACGAACTCACCGTATTGCTCAGCGAGATGTCCGACGACCTCAGCGCATTTCTCGCTCGGCGAGGTGGTGCGGGACCGTCGTCACTCGCCGAGGTCATTGACTTCGAGAACGAGCACGCCGACGTGGAGTTGCCGTTTTTCGGTCACGAGTTCTTTGACATGTCCTTCGCCTCGGGAGGTCGCGACGGCGAGAAGTACAAGGAAGCGCGTGCTCGCAACGTCGCGTGGGCGATCGAAACGTGTCTGGATCCGGCCCTCAGCGACTCTGACTGCTTCATCGCACCGTGCTACGGCCCGGCGTGGAAGAACGACCTGGTCCTCGGCGGGAGCGGGAGTGCCAGGTGGTCATCGGTTACCCAGGCGGCGGCAATTGCCGGATGGCCAATCGCTAC
>DATCFS010000044.1:0-2801 GCA_036509375.1 Acidimicrobiales bacterium | reverse complement strand
ATGATGCGAACCTCGCGGGGCAGCGCGAATCGCTTCTTCTTTACCGGCTCCGCCATACGAGTACCTTAAACGCGCTCATTGGTCCGTTCCAGCCAAGGTCGCCCCGATGCGCAACGGCGCGCAACGGTACAATTCCACAATGCGCACACTCGTGGTTCTACCCACGTACAACGAGATCTTGAACGTTGAGCCGATGCTGCGCACACTACGAAAAGTTGTGCCGACGTGCAACATCCTCGTGGTCGACGACTGCAGTCCGGACGGCACCGCCAATCTCGCCGAAGAGATCGGTGACGAAGTCGGTCAAATCGACGTCCTTCGTCGCACGAAGAAGAGTGGCCTCGGTGGAGCGTACCGCGCGGGATTCACGTGGGGTCTCGAACACGGCTACGACCGCTTCGTGGAGATTGACTGCGACTTCAGCCACGATCCGAACGCACTGCCCACGTTGCTCGAAGCGGCCGAGACGAACGACGTCGTCATTGGTTCGCGCTACATTCCGG
The DNA here is from genome assembly GCA_036509375.1 of Acidimicrobiales bacterium. GTDB lineage: Bacteria > Actinomycetota > Acidimicrobiia > Acidimicrobiales > RAAP-2 > RAAP-2. The sequence goes on along the minus strand of DATCFS010000044.1, from coordinate 2,298 downwards.
GCGGTCACATTCCCCAGTGGACGCTCTCGAGGCGGATGCTCTCACGGGGTGGTAACCAGTACGCGTCAATCATGTTGGGTCTCGGCGTCGCCGACTCGACGGCCGGCTACCGGGTGTACTCGAGGAGGGGACTCGAACTGATCGATTTCCCGACCGTCACGGCCGACGGCTATGGATTCCAGATCGAGATGACCTATCGCGCAAAGCGCGCCGGCGCCTCCATCGTCGAGGTGCCCATCTCCTTCACCGACCGCGAACTGGGCGAGTCGAAGATGTCGCGCGCAATCGTCGTTGAGGCCCTGTGGCTGGTCACCAAGTGGGCGGTCGAGCGGCCTTTCGGCCGCGGCGCTCACTGAACGACGTCGACGAGGACGGACGAGAGGAAGCTGGCCAACTTGGCCTTCGTCTCTTCACGCTCGGCCGTCGGATCGGACTCGCTCACGATGCCCGCTCCGGCCCAGGCTTCAAACGTATTGCCCCGCAGCATCACGCCGCGAAAACCGATCCACCATTCGCCGTCACCCTGGGCGTCAATCCATCCGAGGGGGCCAGCGTAGTAACCGCGATCATGCTGCTCGAGGCGTTGGATGAGTTCGTAGGCGCTCTTCCTCGGCACGCCGCCAACGGCCGACGTCGGGTGCAAGAGACGGAGAACTTCGAAGGCGTCGGGAGCGTGCGCGTCATCGTCGGACGTCGCGGTGATCCACGTGCCGAGGTGCGCGAGGGTGCGTAACGTCACGATCGAGGGACTGGCGTCGGCACTGACGTTGTCGTAGATGGTGGCGAGCGCCGTCACGATCTCGTTCACCGGCACACTGTGTTCGTGAAGGTTCTTGGTACTGCCGAGCAACCAGTTCTGATAGTCGTCGGGGGCGACGTTCGGAGGTAGGGCAATTGTGCCGGCCAGGGGATGACAGGACAACCTCGCACCTTCACGGCGAGCGATCAACTCGGGAGTGGCACCGACGAATCGACGGCCGTCGCTCGTGGGGACGCTGTAAATCGTGCAAAGGGGCTCGCGCAGGCGAAGACGTTGCGCGATTGCGGCCGGGTCGATGACATCGGGTACTGAGCCGTGCACCGAGCGCGCGAGCACGACCTTGTCGATCTCCTTCGTGCGAAGGATCTCGACGGCGAGGGCGACATTATGGGCGTACTCGTCAGGGGTGGGTTGCATGCTGAGGGAGCGGAGGCTCTGGGTCTCCTGATCGGGTGCAGCGGCCCACTCCAGTATCTCTTGCCAATCAGATGAACCGTCGCGCGACGTGAGCCACGCCTCGCCACCCTTGGTCTGTGTGATGCAGAACTCCGCGACGTCGAGCTGTCCGGGGGCCGAACGGTCGAAGGGCAGTGCGCCAAATGCGACCACGCCCGAGCCGGTCGGACCGTCCTCGCCAACGAGTTCGTGTTCGCGCAGCGAGGCAACGGCGTCGGACGAACCTTCTAGTCCGTTCTCGAGGACGAGTTGCGCGACGGATAGTCCAAAGCCCACGCGAATCGCGTCGGCGGTCTCGATGAGCCATCCGTCGCGCGCGCCCACGGTACGAAGCGCCTCGAGACGTTGGCGTCCAATACGTTCTCGAACGAATCTCACGACACCCTCGTGGCGACGAACTGCTGGCTGAGACCACCCATCACGCGGCGATGATTGACGGCGCTGAAGCCCGACGAGTTGAGCATTGCGACGATATCGTCACTCGTCGGCAGGTAGGCGGTGGACTGAGGGAGGTAGTGGTAGGCCGCACGGTCCGACACGAGCGAACCAATGAAGGGAACGACCCGGCGGAACCACAGTCGAAAACCGGCGCGCAGGAGTCCCGACTCCGGTTCGGCCACTTCGAGCAGGGAGAGCCGACCACCGGGGCGAATGACCCGCGCCATCTCGTCAAAGGTGCGCGCCAGGTCGGTGAAGTTGCGAAGCGCGTAGCCACAGGTCGCGCCATCAAAGCCCGAGCTGCGAAACGGCAGGGACGAGGCGTCGGCCTGCACGCGTTCGGGCATCTCGCGTCCGACCTCGAGCATCCCAAAACTGAGATCGGTCGCGACGGCGCGGTGGCCCTGGCGGGCCAACTCACGGGTGAAGTCACCGGTTCCGGCCGCGATGTCGAGCACGACGCTCGCGCGGGGCAGTCGCAGGTCACTCACTGCGCGGCGACGCCACCTCGAATCGAGTCCGAACGTCATCAACTTATTGACGAGTTCGTAGCGTTGGGCGATGGCGTCGAACATCGCTCGAACCTGACGGGTCTTTTCGTCGCCTTGGGGGAGGGGAGATGTCGGCAAGTCGTTCAGCTGTAG
>DATCFS010000043.1:0-3561 GCA_036509375.1 Acidimicrobiales bacterium | reverse complement strand
CGACGGTGAGTTTCTTCGTGCGCGCACCTTCGGCGAGTTCGCGGATCTTTCGCGCGATCGATCGCAGGTCGTAGCCGTCGGCGTGTTGCACCACCGGTACGACGAGACCACTGCCGTCCAGATCAACGGCGACGCCGAGATTGAGATCGTGGTGCACTATCAGTGCGTCGTCGCCGACCGAACCGTTCAGGTGCGGGAAGTCACGCAACGCCGCGAGTGCGGCCAGTGCGTTGAAGGGCAGGTACGTGAGGGAGAAGCCCTCTTTTTCCTTGAACGCAGCACCGTGCGAACGACGAACGACTTCGACGTTCTCGTAGTCCACCTCCTTCACCATCAACGTGTGGACGGACGTCGACTTCGAGCGCGTCATGTGTTCAGCCGTGAGTCGGCGGATCTTCGAGAAGGGAATGACCTCGTCGCCCGACGTCGCGGAACCACTCACTCCTTGAGCGATCAGTGCTTCGACGTCGCGACGAGTGACGCGGCCGTCGGGACCGGTGCCACGCACGGAAGACGCGTCGAGGTTGTTCTCACGCAACAGTTTTCGAACGACTGGTGACAGTGCCGCGCTCGAGTTCGCCGTCGGTGCCTCCACGCCGTTCCTTACGAAGGCAAGAACGTCGTCACGCGTGAGACGTCCTTGTGGGCCGGTTCCCGGAACGTCATTGGCGTCAAGTTGATGCTCAGCCAGGAGGCGGCGGACAACGGGAGAGACGTGTCCTCCGGTGTCACTTGCCGCCGTCACTTTGGCGCGAACTGACGGGGCCGACGTCGATGACGTGAGAGACGCCGTGGTCGCGACGCTGGCGTTGGTAGCCGACGCGTCAAGGGAGTCGTCTTCGCCGATCACTGCGAGAAGCGTGCCGACGTCCACCGTCTCACCTTCCGCTACGAGGATCTTCGTGAGTACGCCGTCGGCGGGTGCGGGGATCTCGGTGTCGACTTTGTCGGTGGAGACTTCGAAGAGCGTCTCACCGCGCTTGACGGCGTCACCCACGCTCTTGAACCATTTGGTGACGGTCCCGTCGGCGACCGTTTCGCCGAGTTGGGGCATGGTGACTCTAGGCATAGCGAGCACTCGTCCGAGGAATCAGACTTCTCATCACGCCACGTTCGCTACCTGAAGGCGTTCGGCCATCCAGTCCGCGCCCTGAGGTCGATGACGGTAGATGACGTTGGCTCCTCCGTGGTTGCCCTCTTCGAGCAGGAGTAGTTCCGAGTTGCCACGAGCTTCGCTCGCCAAGCGCTCGCCGTCTTGCCAGTGGAAGAGGGCGTCGCGCTTTCCCATGATGACGAGCAGCGGCGTCGTGATGTTGCTCGCGTGGCCCTCGAGGGTCATGTCCAAGGCGCGCTTCTCTGCTTCTTCCGGTGTCGAACTGAACGAGCGCACTTGGAAAGCACGGCGAGTCAGGGGATTGAGGTTCGACCATGAGGCACCCATGTTGTACGGACCCGCCAGCGAGATCGTTCCCTTGATCGGCAAGTCCGAGCTCGCCATCCGCGCGGCGTAGAAGCCTCCGAGACTGACGCCCCAGACGCCGAGACGGTCGCTGTCGACGTCAGCCATCGTCGCGAGGTGTTCGATGACGACCTCGCCGACACGGTCCCACTCAGGTCGAATCGCGAGCGTGTACTCCGCTTCACCTTGTCCGGGACCGTCGAGTGAGAACGTCGCCATGCCGCGATCGAGAAACGCGCGTTCGACCTCGCGGAACTCTTCTTTCGTGGAGTCGAGTCCGGGGATCAGGATCACCGTCGGGTGTGGACCGTCGGTGTCGGGCGTTCGAAAGAGGGCGACCATCTTCGAACCCTCGAAGGCGATCTCTTCTCGGCGGCCGGGCGGGACGAAGAGCGGCGTCGCGCGGTTGAGGGCGTCGACCGCGCGCAGATGCGCCGCCTTAGCTTGATCGGGGTCGTTGACGAAGAGGAACTTGCCGAAGTGAAAATACGTGGCGGCACGTGCGTAGAACTCACCGGCACTGAGTGTGTGTCCACCAGCGAGCGCCGCTTCGGCGAGGTCGAGGTGCACTTGGGCGCCTGCGCACCACGCCGCGCACCAATCGTCCCAGTGTTCGAGGTCTTTGGTGATGCGCGCGTAGTCACTCACTTCAACGCCGTTCGAGCAAAAGCGTGGCTCCCAGTTCGCCACCGCAGTTTCCACCAGAACGTCTGCCATGTTTCCCCCTAGTGGACCGCTTATTGATGCTGATGGTAATGGACTTCCCAGTGCGCTGAACAGTGCTAAATCATTGAATTCTTTTCATGGGGCTGCGGTTGACGGGCTATCACCACGTCGTTATGGTTAGCCCATCACTCACCGAGTGATCGGACCCGGACATCTGCAGTGGGGAAGCGCCGGGGACGTATAACGCTGGGGGAAACTATGAATAGAAAAGGAAGATATCTTCGCGCGCTGGGTGTGACTTCGGTTGCTCTCGCGTCGTTGGCGATGATGGCCACGTCGAGCGGAGCATCGAGCAGCACGATCGCCAAGGGCAAACCGGTGACGATTGGTATTTCACTTTCGCTCTCGGGTGACTTCTCCGCTGACGGCAGTGCCTTCAAGCAGGGTTATCAACTCTGGGCCGACACGGTGAACAAGCACGGTGGACTTCTCGGTCACCAGGTAAAGCTCGACATCGTGTCGGACGCGTCCAGTCCTACGCAGGTCGTGACGAACTACCAGAAGTTGATCTCACTGGACCACGTGAACTTGACCGTCGGTCCGTTCTCGTCGTTGCTGAGCTTGCCGGCGGCGAAGGCCGTTGCGCGTTATGGCTACGCAATGGTTGAAGGAGCCGGTGGCGCGCCCTCGGTCTTTCAGGCCGGCCTGACCAACCTCTTCGACGTGTCGATGCCCGTCAAGGACTCGCTGGTTCCGTTCGCGCAGTGGTTGGCCGCACTGCCAGCAAGTACCCGTCCCAAGACGGTCGCGTACGTGACCACGAATGACGCATTCACCGAGCCTCAGATCCCGGTCGCGAAGGCGATCATCTCCAAAGCTGGCGTGAAGACCAAGTACTACTCGGTCTTTCCTGCGGAGACGACGGACTACACCCCGATCGCCGACGCGGTAGCGGCCGCCAAGGCGCAGGTCGTGGTGCTTGGATCCGTTGACGTCCCGACGGTGTCTGCCTTCATGCAGGCGTTCGAGCAGGCCCACTACAACCCGAAGGTCTTCATCGCCACCGGCGGTCCCGACCAGGGCACGTCGTTCAGTTCGGTCGTAGGGATCAAGAACGCTAACGGTGTGATGGTTCCCAACGCGTGGTACGGCTCGGCGACGACGCCGGGAAGCCAGGCGATGGTCGCGGCGTACGTGAAGAAGTACGGCGGTTCTGCCTCGTCGATCAGTGCGGACGTAGCCGAGGCCTACTCGGTTGGTCAGGTCATCAACCAGGCAGTGGTCGCGACGAAGGGCTTCGACAACTCGAAGATCATTGCGTACCTCCACTCGGGAGTCTCGTTGACCACCGTGCAAGGACACGTGAAGTTCGACAAACTCGGTGAGAACAACAGCGCGACGGCGTTTACCTTCCAGTGGCAGGGCAATAAATTCGT
>DATCFS010000042.1:0-6241 GCA_036509375.1 Acidimicrobiales bacterium | reverse complement strand
TGATGGACTGCGACACGACGGGCGTCGAGCCGGACCTTGGTCTGGTGAAGTTCAAGAAGTTGGTCGGCGGCGGCAACATGTCGATCGTCAACCAGACGGTGCCGCGCGCACTGCGCAAGCTCGGTTACACCGAGATGGAGTCGCTGGCCATTGAGGCCTACATCGACGAGAACAAGTCAATCGTCGGTGCGCCGGGACTGAAGCCAGAGCACTTGCCGGTCTTCGCCTGCTCCATGGGCGACAACACGATTCACTACCTCGGGCACGTGCGAATGATGGGTGCCATTCAGCCCTTCATCTCGGGTGCGATCTCCAAGACCGTGAACATGCCCGAAGACGCCACCATTGAGGACGTCGAGAACTTGCACATGGACGCGTGGAGGATGGGCGTCAAGGCCGTCGCCATTTACCGTGACAACTGCAAGGTCGGCCAACCCCTCTCCACGGCGAAGAAGGATGGCGAGGAGTCTTCCTCGTCGTCGGTGACCGCCACCGACTCGGTCGCGGCCGAACTCTTCACCAAGATCGCCAAGCTCGAAGCGGCGTTGGAGCGCGCGACGTCAGAAGGTGCGCCGGTACAGATGGCCGCCTTCCGTGAACGCATGCCGCGCCGACGCGTGTCGACCACGTTCGCCTTCCGCGTCGCGGATTGTGAGGGCTACGTCACCGTAGGCGAGTACGAGAACGGCAAGCCCGGCGAGGTGTTCATCAAGGTCTCGAAGCAGGGTTCGACGTTGGCCGGCATCATGGACGCCTTCTCGATCTCGATCAGCTTGGGGCTGCAACACGGTGTGCCGTTGGCGACCTACGTGCGCAAGTACGTGAACATGAAGTTCGAGCCGTCGGGCATGACCGACGACGCCGACCTTCGGATCGCCACCTCGCTCGTTGACTACATCTTCCGACGCTTGGCCCTCGACTACTTAGACGTCACCGAGCGCGAAGAGTTGGGTGTGCTCTCGACGAGTGAGCGGATTCAGCCTACGTTGCCCGAGGTCGCCGAACAGGCGACGCCGACGATCAACGCGAGTGTGCAACCGACGCTCGTGGACGTGAGTGAGAAGCCGACGAGTCATCAGCCCTCGCTCCTCAGTCGCGGCGAACAGCGCGACGCGCCGATGTGTTACCAGTGCGGTAACGCGATGCAGCGGGCCGGCTCGTGCTACGTGTGCTCCAGCTGCGGCGCGACGAGCGGGTGCTCGTAACGTCAAAGGACTTCGCTGAAAGAGGGGCGACGGATTCTGGGAAACTCGAATCCGTCGCCACCTTTGCCGTCCGTGCCATTTACAACTGAAGCGAGTCCTTCACAATCTTTCCGATGGCGTCAATTTCGAGAAGGAAGCCGTCGTGACCGGTAATGGAGTCGATGACGTGAAGCTTGTCGTCTCCCGGTAGGTATTCGCTGATTTCCTGTTGCTGACTGAGCGGATAGAGACGATCGCTCGCAATCCCGATGACGGTCACGTTGGCGCGAACGCTTCGCAATGCTGACTCGACGCCACCTCGCCCACGACCGACGTCGTGGCTGTTCATTGCCCTGCTGAGCGTAATGTAGGAATTCGCGTCAAATCGCGCGGAGAGTTTGTCGCCCTGGTATTCCAAATAGGACTCGACGGCGTAGCGACCACCGCGCAAAGGATCCTCGTCGCCTTGTGCCGTACGACCGAAGCGCAGGTCGAACTCTTGGGCGGTGCGGTAGCTCAGTTGGCCAATACCACGAGCGATGTTGAGTCCCTCGTCGGGTCGATCATCGGTCTCGTAGTAGTAGCCGTTCGCGAAGGTCGGGTCGGTCTCGATGGCGCGGATCTGCAATGAACAGAGTGCAATCTGTTCGGCGGACGCCGCGGCACCAACCGCGAGGACGACGGCCCGCTCCACGCGTTCGGGGTAGCCAACGCTCCACTCGAGCGAACGCATGCCACCCATGGAACCGCCAATCACGCTGAACCACTTGGTGATGCCGAGGTGGTCCACGAGCGCCACTTCGGCGGCCACTTGGTCGCGAATCGTGATGAGCGGGAAACGTGGTCCGTAAGGATGGCCGTCTGGCGCCACGGACGACGGACCCGTCGTACCTTGACAGCCCCCGAGCACATTCGGACAGACGACGTAGAACAGATCACTGTCGATGGCCAGTCCCGGTCCAATGAGGCCCTCCCACCAACCGACGGTGGGATGACCGGGGCCCTTCGGGCCAATGGCGTGGCTGTCGCCCGTGAGTGCGTGACTGACGAGCACCGCGTTCGAACGTGACCCGTTCAGTTCTCCCCACGTCTCGTAGGCGACGGTGAGTTCACTCAGCACGTTGCCGCTCTCGAGGGTGAAACCAGGTTGGTCCCTCTCTACGAGTCGGGCGAACTGTCGATGACCGGGATCATCGCCCGGTTGCCACGTGCCCGCGATTGATCGGGGCGTCATGCACCCTTCGCGGCGGCGAAGCCAGTTTCCAGGTCGGCGATGATGTCGTCAATCGTCTCGACGCCAATGGAGAGCCGCACCATCTCGGGATTGACGCCGGTCGACGTCTGCTCCTCGGGCGTCAACTGTGAGTGCGTGGTCGTCGCGGGGTGAATCGCGAGGCTGCGCACGTCACCGACGTTGGCGAGGTGACTAAAGAGTTCCAATCCCTCAATGAACTTCTGTCCCGATTCGGTGCCGCCCTTGATGCCGAAGGCAATGATGGCGCCGCCGCCCTTGGGGAGGTACTTCAATTGGCGCTCGTGCCACGGGCTCGACTCGAGTCCGGGGTACGTCACCCAGAGGACGTCGTCGTGGGCCTCGAGGAACTTGGCGACCGCTTCGGCGTTCTGCACGTGGCGCTCCATCCGGTAACTGAGTGTCTCGAGGCCCTGAATGAAGAGGAACGAGTTGAACGGTGTGGTCGAGGCACCCACGTCACGCAAGTACTGGAGTCGGGCCTTCAACACGTAGCGGGCCGTGAAGAGTGGCTCGGGGAGTTCCGCGAAGACCAGGCCGTGGTAGCTCGGGTCGGGCTCGGTGAAGCCCGGGAAGCGGCCACTGGCTTCGTAGTCGAAAGTGCCGCCATCGACGATCACGCCGCCAATGGACGTACCGTGTCCACCGATGTACTTCGTCGCCGAGTGCACGACGATGTCGGCGCCGTGGGCGAGCGGTTGCGCGAGGAAGGGTGTCGCGAGCGTGTTGTCGACGACGAGCGGTATGCCGCTGTCGTGGGCCACTTTGGAGACACCTTCGAAGTCCAGCACGTCGCCTTTGGGGTTACCCAAGGTCTCGGCGTAGAAGGCCTTCGTGTTCGGGCGGATGGCCGCTTGCCACTCCGCTAGGTCGTCGGGGTCGTTGACGAACGTGACCTCGATGCCGAGCTTCGGCAACGTGTAATGGAAGAGGTTGTACGTGCCGCCATAGAGCGAGGCCGACGAGACAATGTGACCACCGTTCTCGGCGAGGTTGAGCAGCGCGATTGTTTCGGCCGCCTGTCCACTCGCCACGGCCAACGCCGCGGCGCCACCTTCGAGCGACGCGATGCGGTCTTCGAAGACGGCCTGCGTCGGGTTCATGATTCGCGAGTAGATGTTGCCCAACTCCGAAAGACCAAAGAGGGCGGCGGCGTGCGCCGTGTCGCGGAACACGTAGCTCGTCGTTTGATAGATCGGCACGGCGCGTGCCCCGGTCGTCGGGTCCGGAACCGCTCCGGCGTGAATCTGACGGGTTTCAAATCCCCAGTTGGACATAGTCGGCTGACTCCTTGCTGGTCTTTCCCGCTCGCGCGGCAAAGTCATATGAACGGTTATTTATAACAAAGGTTAGTGATTAGGTCAACTATTACTTTTCGAGGTCCACGATCACCGTCGAGGGCGACTGCGCTGGGAGGCGCGCTTAGATGACGGCCGGGCGCTTCGTGGCGAGCAACGTGAAGGCAATCGGTAGGGTCGACGCCGACGCCCGCGTGCCGTCGGGACCGACGCCAATGCGGAATCGGTAGCGACCGTCGTCGTCGAGGTCGAGGATGTCACCGTGGGGGTCGTAGGCCATGTCGTCGTGCTCGAGCAGCGTCGTCATCGAGAGACCGGCGTTGTGCACGGCGTTCACGATCTCGGAGAGGGAGTGCGCGTACTCTTCGGTCGAGGTAATGAAGTCGGCGTTCGGATTGGCGTAGCTTCCGGTACCGCTCCACTGCACGGGGACGCCGCTGCGGTAGGGGAAGTCCGCGATGAGTGGATCGCGCGAACCGAAGACGTTCGTGAAGGGATGGATCTCAACGAGCACCAGCCGGCCACCATCGCGCAAGACCCGCGTGGCCGACGCCATCCACTGGTCGAGGTTGTCGATCCAGCACAGCACGCCGACGGTCGCGTAGGCAATGTCGAAGCGGTCGTCGAGTGAGTGGGGGAGATCGCGCGAATCACTCTGGACCGTGTCGAGCGCGACGCCGGCCAACTGCGCAATCTCGCTCGCTCGTTCCAGCGCGGTCGGCGAGAAGTCGACGGCGGTCACGCGAGCGCCGCGACGGGCCATGGAGATCGAGTCGAAACCAATGTGGCTCTGAATGTGAATGACGTCGAGACCGCCGACCCCGGCGCCGTAGGTCGCGAGCGCGATCGCGTTCTCCTCGAGGTCGGTGAGCGAGTCCTTGCCGCCCACCAACGTGTCGACGTCGTAGAAGCGGTCAGAACCGGTGCCGTGAAAGGCGGCCAAGGTTTCCCAGTGATCAAAGTTCGGGCTTTCCATGTGAGCAGTCTTGCAGTTGCACTTGGGGCGCGTGCGAGAGGACGGTGCCCTAGATGAACGGCGACAGAATCGCTGGGGTGCCCGGTCCGAGACCGGCCTTCTCGCGGATGATCTCGTCGACGTGGTCGAGGTCATCGGGCGTGATGTAGGGCTTCACTTTTTTGCCGATGTCGAGAACGAGACCAACGGACTTCTTGCGGCGGCGCCCGTCGAGATTGGCCCAGAGTGTCGGGTTGGCCGAACCCCAAACCCGCAATTGACCTCGCGCGGGGGTGAGTTTGACCATCTGTACGCCGACAATCGACGTGTAGGGAATGGTCTTGTTTCCCCAAGGGTAGTAGTGACGAAGGACGAGATTCTCCTCGTCGCAGATGACGCTGTTCTCGTTCGGCAGGACCGTCATAGACACAGTGTAGGTACGGGTACGCGGGAGTGGGCAACGCTCGCGAGGCAGAGTGCGTGCGTTATCGTCCGGTACGAAGCGGCGGAGGGGGAACGATGAGTGATACCGGTTCGAGAGCGGCGCACTCGGACGTCGAGGAGACCGTCGGTGGTGTGCTTCGTGGTGACGTCTTCGTGAGTTCGCAGGTGTTACTTGCGCGCGCCCGTCGCGCGGCCACCGGACTTCGTACCCTTGGCGTCGAGGCTGGCGGGGCCATTGCGATGCTGCTGCGCAACGACCACGAGTTTTTCGAAGCGTCCTTCGCCGCCGCCGCACTCGGTGCCGCTCCGGTGCCCATCAACTGGCACGGGAGCGCCGAGGAGGTGGCCTACGTCGTCGCCGACTCGAATGCGCGAGTCCTGGTGGCCCACGCCGACCTGCTTCGTCACGTCGGTCACGCCCTTCCCCGGTCGGTGAGGGTGCTCGGCGTCACGACGCCGACGAGCATTGCCGAATCCTTCGGGATCGACGATGCGTTTCGAGTACTCCCGCCCGGCGTCGACGAGTGGTCGACGTGGCGCGATACCTTCGAGCCGTTGGCGGACGCCTTCCTCGGCGACGCAACTTCCATGATCTACACGTCAGGCACGACCGGTCACCCCAAGGGCGTGCGACGGATTCCCGGCACGAACGACACCTCTCGAACGGGTGACTACATGGTCGAAGTCGCGCAACTCTTCGGTGCCTGGCGCGGAATGCGGACCATCATGGCCGGCCCGATGTATCACTCGGCGCCGTACGCCTACGGACTGGTCGCCGCGCGCGCCTACAACGGCTTTCTCGTGCTCGAGGACCGATTCGATCCCGAAGAGTTCCTGTCGCTCATCGAACAACACCAAATCACGTCGCTCTATATGGTGCCCACGATGTTCGTCCGATTGCTGCGTCTCTCGCCGGAGGTTCGCGCTCGCTACGACATCTCGTCGTTGCGCCACGTCTCGCACACCGCGGCACCCTGTCCGCCCGACGTGAAGCGGGCCCTCATCGAGTGGTGGGGACCAATCGTCAGCGAGTTCTACGGCAGCACCGAAGTCGGTTTCATCGCCGGATGCACCAGCGAGGAGTGGCTCGCGCACCCGGGCACCGTCG
>DATCFS010000041.1:0-4053 GCA_036509375.1 Acidimicrobiales bacterium | reverse complement strand
GCAATCTTGAACACGGCAATGGCAATCTCACCGGTCAGTGCGGCCGTTGGATCGGGCACGCCGCGCTGGCGCAGGGCTTCGCCCAACGAGGAGGCGAGCGAGGCCAGCTTTATGAGTTCGCGCTCCTGGAGTTCGGTGCTCGACGAAATGATTCGCTGACGACGAAGCGAAAAGTCGCGACGCTCACTGAAGAGCTCGCCGGCCGCCTCCAGGGCCGACGCGACCGATTCGATCGGCGTGGCCGACGCGGGCGCCTCGACCGTCGTATCGACGAGCAGCTCCTGCAGCGCCCCGGCACCGAAGAAGAGCACTTCGCGCTTGTCGCTGAAATGACGAAAGAACGTTCGTTCCGTGAGACCGGCCCGCTCCGCAATATCGGCCACCGTCGTGCGGTCGAAGCCGAACTCGTCAAAGAGGGCAATTGCGGCCTCGACGAGCCGTCCTTGGCTGTCCGGTTCCCAACGTCCCATGCCACAACTCTAGAGGGTGTTGACAGTCGCTGACATCACCACTACAGTGATGGCAGTAACTGACATCACTAAACGTCCATCGGCCGTTGAAGCTGTCCCCCACATGGAGGTGTGAATGCGTGTATTCCTAACTGGAGCATCGGGCTGGATTGGCTCAGCGGTCGTCCCCGAACTGCTCAACAACGGCCACGAGGTCCTCGGACTGGCCCGTTCCGACGAGTCGGCCGCAGCGGTCGCGGCGCTCGGTGCCGACGTGCACCGCGGCTCCCTCGACGATCTCGAGAGTTTGCGCGCCGGCGCCGTCCAGTGTGAAGGCGTCATCCAACTCGGCTACAACCACGATTTCTCCGACATGGCCGGCGCCGCCAAGACCGATCTCGCAGCGATTGAGTTGTTTGGTGACGTGCTGGAGGGAACCGGTGGACCGCTGGTCGTCGCCGCGGGGGTGCTCGGCCTCTCCCACGGCCGTCCCGCAACCGAACTCGACACGCCAGAAGCGGGTGTGCACCCCCGATTCGCCGGCATTCAGCTCGCGTTGTCGTTGAGCGACCGAGGCGTACGTTCCTCGGCGGTGCGGTTCGCTCCGACCGTGCACGGTGACGGTGATCACGGCTTCATGGCCACCCTCGTGGCCATCGCGCGCAACAAGGGTGTCTCGGGATACATCGAGGATGGCAGTAATCGGTGGCCGGCCGTGCACCGATTCGACGCCGCGAACCTCGTCCGCCTCACCATGGAGAAGGCCGTTGCCGGCACGTCGGTCCACGCCGTCGCCGAAGAGGGAGTCCCCACGAAGAGCATCGCCGAAGCCATTGGCGAAGGTCTGGGCCTTCCCGTGCGGTCGATTCCGACCGCTGAGGCCAACGACCATTTCGGTTGGATGGCGATGTTCTTCGGAATCGACTCGACCTCCTCGAGCGCCATCACGCGCCAATCACTGGGCTGGACGCCCACGAACCCCGGACTTATCGACGATCTCTCGAAGGACTACTACTTTCGCCGTCCGTAACGATCACGCGATATACGGCTAGAGCGAAGACCGGGTTCCGTCAAATTTTCCAAGCGGCGACGATGATCGAAACGACCTGGACGGCGAACTCGTCAGTCAGCGCACGGTGCGTGCGACGAGGAGTTTCAACGTGGAGACGAAGGGGATCGAACCCTCGACCTCAGGCTTGCAAAGCCCGCGCTCTACCAACTGAGCTACGTCCCCGGGGACCCCAGCCTACAAGAAGGTGGCTATTGCGATTGGTGTCGTCGTAAAGCTCGTTCGCGCTGGCGGTCCACGCGTAGTAGTCGACGCTCGACGTCCGCCCAGTGCAGCGGCGTCTCCTCGATTGGTTCGCCGCGGTCCTCGGAGTGAGAGAAGATAGTGAACGCCACGGTCCACATTGGTGCGTAACAGCCCAACTTTGCAACGAAGCCCGCCAGTTGCTGATCGAGCAGCGGCGTCATGTGCAAGAGCGCGTATTGATGATGCAGAGCCGGATAGAGCGGGTGATGCGAGAATATCCACACGATCGAGAGACTCGTCACGACGAGTGCCGAGGCAAAAATGTAGCCGGCCCTCCCCGCGGGTGACAGTCGTTTCGCGCCCGGCATCACGCCGAGCCCCGGCAGCCAGAGGACGACGCCGGCGAACAGCACCGTGAGCAGTACGAGGTCGCGACCGAGTGACGAACGTGCGCCCCAATCAACGACCGGCACGGACAACGTTGCGGTCCCGACCAACGTCACGAACGCGATAGCGAAACCGGGATGGGCCAAGACTTGGGTGACTCGGTCAATCGACTGCGGCCGAGTGAGTTTCGCGAGGACGGGCGTGGGCGTCGCGAGGAGCAACATCGGCGCGACGAACAACATGATGACGAGGCGTTGCACCGTGGCGACGGTGAGCGACACCGACGCCGCGAGGTCGCCAACGGGCCAGACGGTGACGACGAGTAGGGCGAAAAGCGCGTAGAGGGCCAATCGCCGTTCGCGAGGCGTGGTGACGACGACGTGGTGCACGACACCGGCCGCGACGATGACCACTAGTTCAGCGATGTGCCACCGGAACGGTAACAACGTGCTCACGTCGTCAACGAAATACGACCGTTCCTGGTCGCGTTCTGAAGAACTTTGTAGTCGCTCAGGGTTCGGTCGCGGTAGGCCAGGGCGAAGGTGGCGAAGGCGACATCGGCGGCGTCGGACTTGCCGAGGTAGGCGGCGATCTCGGCACCACGACCGCTTCGTGCGTGCGCCCGCGCCAACGTCCAGGCGCAGATCCGACCGTAGGTGATGAGGAGTTGCTCGTTGAGTTTCTCGATCGCGATGGACGCCTTGTTGTCGTAGAGCTGGCGTACGTAGTAGTGACGCGACCCTCCTTCGATCTTCAAAGAGTGCCAACCGAGGAAGACGTCCGGTGTGGTCTGCATCAGGCGTTGGCCGTCGACGACCCGTTGGCCACCGGGAGTCTTAGAGGTCCGTCCGAGCGCCGTGGCAACGACCGAGTCGCTCGCCTGTTTGATCTGTAGGAAGAAGGGGTCGAACTCGTCGCGTCCCTCGAACAACATGATGTAGCACTCGGTGCCGACCGAACCGACGCCGACCACCTTCCTCGCCGAGTCGAGCGAAGTGAACTGGGCGAGCAGGTCCTGTCGATCACCGCTCAGTGTTGTGGTGTAGCCGGCGATGACGCGCTCCAACTCGGCCTCGGTGAGGTAGCCGCTATCGACCAGTTGACTGAGCGGTACGAGGAGTGGGGGGTGGGTCACAATGCGCAGTCCCCCGCTCTTATCAACAATTAGTTTGGCGAACGCCCGCTGCTGATCCTTACCCGTGGCCCTCGCGACCACCGTGTTGACGCGGTGCAGCGCGTTCTCGGTAAAGAAACCGCTGAGGTCTTGGGCGGTCGCTGCAACGTCGAGCGTCGCGTACCAGACGGCGAGTCGGTTCATCTCGGCGAAGCGGCGGACTGACTGACGATATTCGCAGGCGGCGTTGACGGCGATGCGGTGCTGTTGACTCTCGGTGTGTCCCAGTTGTGATGAGGCCAGCGTGAGTGACGCCACGAGACGTTTCACGTCCCACTCGAACGGACCTTGGTCGGTTTCGTCGAAGTCGTTCACGTCGAAGACGGAGCGGCCCTCCGGCGAAGAGAAGAGATTGAAGTTGAGAAGGTGGGCGTCGCCACAGATTTGAACTTCGAGCGGCGAGTTGGGTCCCCTCGCGAGGTCTTCGGCCATGAGCAACGCGTTGCCGCGGTAGAAGGCCAAGGGGTTCGTGAGCATCCTCGTGTAACGAAGCGACAGTAAGTCACTCCGGCGCGACTCCCCCTGCCACAGCAGTCGCGCCACTGGATCGTACGAGTCTGGTCGAGGAGCGAGCGTCGCGAGCGACTTTCGCGGTACGAGTTCGCGAGCGGCCTGGCCGCGGGTCTTCGCCTCTTCGGGAGTTGGCAGTGACGTCGTCGCCATGGTCACGCAACTTTCGGTATCGGTTGGCCGTGTGCTTCGCCTCGAAAACGCGGTCCGGCCCTCGTCACAATTAAGGCGCCGAGGAGCAGGTCCGTCACCAAGATACAGCCGGGGAAGAGCACGCC
>DATCFS010000040.1:0-5724 GCA_036509375.1 Acidimicrobiales bacterium | reverse complement strand
TGCGGAAGCGCCGGGGTACGAGAAAGACAATAGAAATCGACGTGCCGAGTCCGATGATCACGGCGACCACCAATGCAATGACCGACGTTTCGAGCGTCCCGACAATCATGGCGAGACCGCCAAAGGGACCGAGGGGAGCTTGCCAACCACTTCCACCGAGCAGTGTGCCGGTGTGGTGTGACCACTCGGGCAGCGAGTTCCAGAGAATCGTGCCGACAAAGCCAACACTGACGGCCGCGAACACGATGCTCGCCGCAATCAACAGATAGTGATACCACGAACGAGAAGGGGTGCCGGAGTTGAACTCCGGCACCACCTCTTCGTGCGTCCCGAAATCGGGAGGAATGATGATTGACACTGCTGTGGTTTCCTCCGGTCTCGGTTAGTGCATCTTCTTCGTTATGACTTCATTGTCAGCAGTACGTTGCCACCAGACGTCACCTGCAAGAGTTGCTGACGCGCGTAGGCCGCGACGGCCGTTGGCAGTGGTACGTAACCCTCGGCCTTCGCCAATGCGCTCTGCGCGTAGTGGGTCTCCCAGTCGAGGTACTTCACGACTGCTTCGCCCTTGCCCGCGTTCGTCTCGTTCTTCGGAATGATGGCCCAGCTGTAGGTCGCAAGCGGCCAAACGTTCTTGCCGCCTTGGTTCACGATTGAGAAGTTGTCAGGGGTGATGTTGGTTCCGGCGGCGGCGCCAGCTGCGGCGATGTTGGCCAAGGTCGGCTGGAGCCAGACGCCTTCACGGTCCTGCATCGACGCGGTCTGAATGGCAGCGTTGCCGGGGATCAACAGGTAGCTGTACTCGACGTAACCAATGGCTCCGGGGTTCGCGTTGATGTCGGTAGCCATCGCCGCGTTGTTTGCGGCGCCGAGAATGTTCGGAGCGTGCCACGCGTTACCGGTTCCTTCCATGACGTTGCCGCTCGGCGTGTGCGGTGAACCGCCCGAGGCGTGCAGGTAGTCAGTGAAGGCGTACGTCGTGCCGGAACTCGCGTTGCGGTAGATCACTTTGATGTTGTCGCTCGCGGCGTGGCTCGTGTAGAGCGCTTGGAGTGATTTACCCGTAGGCGAACTGGCACCGCCGTTGGTGTTGATGATCGCGGGATCGGACCACTGAGTGATCTGACCATCGAAGATCTTGGCTATCTCATTAGACGTCAACTTGATGTTATTGAGACTCCCACCGAGGTTGTAACCAATGACCGCACCTCCGAGGATGTACGGGACCTGGACGTAGTTGGACTCGGTCACGCCGCCCGGCAACGTGGCGGCGCCCGGCGTCATCGGCGTGTCGGAGAATCCGATGTCGACGCTGCCGCTCGTAATGGCGGTACGACCGGTTCCAGAACCGGCCGCCGGGTACGAACTAAACGTCACTTTGCCGCCGGCGGTGTACGCCGTCGACCCGCTCGTTGTGGCACCAATCATCGGCGCGTCGAAGGAAGAACCGTTAATCGCGAGTGATTCCGAACTCGGGACGACGAGGTCGATATCGCCCGACTTGTTCGAACCCTGAAGGCTTCCGATCGCTTGCGTGGGCTTGGGCTTGTGTTTCGACCAACCTTTTCCGCACACACCTTTGGCGTTCTTGAATTTGTGGCTCTGGACCTTGTTGTGAACAAGTTTGTAGCAGGTGACACTCTTTGTCTTAGCGGCGGCGCTCGCGGGAGCCGACAGCGCGATCAGTACGCCACTCAATGCGAGTGCGACTGCCGCACACGACCTCAATAGATTCTTCATCCTGAACTTTCCTCCTAAAGAAAGTGATTCATTAACGACGCGACGATTCGACACTCGAACGTGTTGCCAGTAAGAAACCTAGGAATTGAAGGTAAACAGAGTGTGATGGAAAGGGTCGTACAGAGTGAAAAATTAAGGAACTCTGGACCGATTCGGTGAAACGTGACTCAGTCGCAACAACTGTCGCGCCAGCCACATCCCGCGCACTTGAAGTGAGCGTGTTCGGGGTGGAGTGGGCCACCGCAGTGGGGACATTCGTGGAAGGTGGCGAAGCGATTCAGGCAGTCGAAGATTGGTGCGCTCTCGGTCACTTGTTCCGGAGGTGTCGTTTCGAACATTCATCCATTGTGGATGCTCCGGCCCCTCGCGCGCGGGATTGTTCAACCCAAATCCGGCTCCCAGTACGTAACCGCGCGAAGTCCTCTTTGCGTCCTGGCACCCGCAAGAACTTCGGCAACGAACGCCGCCTTGAGCGCGACGTAACGGTCCATATCTCCCTCGCAGAGCACGGCGTTCTCGCGCTTGAGGGCGCCGTAGCGATCCCTCGCCCCGAGATCGTCGATGAGGGCGTCGCGAAAGAGCCAGTGATCGCGGTGGGCTCGGTTATCGAGGACGACGAGGTAGAGGTGGTGCGCCGGGAGTGCTGGTTCACCGGGTGCATCGACCGCCTCACGGCCTTCGACGTCGAGGTTACCGACCCAGCGGTAGCCCGCCGAGTGAAGAAGGGCGATCGTCGGTGCGATCTGACCTTCGTCGGCCACGACCACGTCGATGTCAATAATGGGTTTCGCGCTGAGTCCCGGTACGGACGTCGAGCCAACGTGTTCAATCCTCACGACTGCCTCACCGACGAACGGTGCGACGTAGTCGCGGACTTGGTCAAACCATTTCGGCCAGTCGGGGTTGGGCTCGTCGACCACCGGTCGAAGACTCACCCGAAACTCACTTTGTTCGAGGCACGTTGGACCATCAACGCGGTGCAGGGCGCAACTGACCGGTGCGGTAGTGAGTTCGACAGAGCACCTGGTAGTGAACGACTCCTTCATTGACGTCGCCCGTGAAGAACTGGTCGCCGACGCGTGCCACGACACCATCCACCACTCGCGCGTTGCAACGGCCCTTTTGTCCACACCAGCATGTGGAGGTCAACGGCAATTCGTGCGCCCAGTCCGAGATCGCGAAGAGTCGCGCCGAACCGGGGAAGAGATTGAGGAGGAAGTCGGCCGAGAGTCCGAACGCGTGCACGTCAACACCGAGGTCGTCCACGACCTGGGCCAGGGCGTCAATCTGTTCGACGCTCGCGAACTGGGCTTCGTCGATCACGAGGATGTTGACGCCCTCGTCACGAAGTTTCTTCACGTGCGGCGCCAGGTCCGCCCCCGGCGCCACCGCTTCGGCGCTCGCCTCAATGCCGATCCGACTCGTCACCATGCCGTCGTCACTTCGATCGCCGAAGGTCCACAGCGCCACGTCACTGCGACCCTGACGCAATTGCCAGCACAGTTGCAACGCCAACGTTGACTTGCCCGCCGCCATGGTTCCGTAGGTAAACGTCAGTTCCGGCATGGGCCTTCAATCGATGGTGGGTCGACCCACGATACCGCCCGCGTACCGCGACGAGGAGGGAAGTGAGGCCCACGTTGGTCCTCGAGAAGACCACGGCGTCACGCGACCGCGAGCGTGTTGCTCACTCAGTACGATGCTCGGATGCTCGGTGACGCAGAATTCGTTGGCTTCATCACGGTGCGCGACCTCGATGTCGCACGAACGTTCTACGAAGAGACACTCGGTCTCCACTTCATTACTCAGATGTCCGCGGCGTTGCTCTTTGACGCCAACGGCGTACGGCTGCGCGTGACAAAAATCGATGAGCTTTCCCCCCAGCCCTTCACGGTGGCCGGTTGGTCAGTCAGGGATATCGAGGCGATGGTCGACGCCCTACTCGCCAAGGGCGTCACGTTTCGTCGCTACGAGGGGCTCGATCAAGACGAGCGCGGGATCTGGATGACGCCCGCGGGTGGCAAAGTCGCCTGGTTCAACGATCCCGACGGCAACCTGTTGTCGCTGTCCTTCCATTGAGGACGTGACGCTCAGGAACTCGTATCCCGAGAACTTCACAGGCTTTCCGGTGTGGCACTTTTAGTAGATTGACCGAATGGAGTACATCGTTCGTCCAATCGCCTACATCCGCAATGATCGAAGCGAGGCGATTGACGACAACTGGGATGACGTCGTGAGCACCGTCGAATTGGCGCAAGAGGTTCCGAGTGAAGCGCTCGCAGGACTCGCCGATTTCTCGCACGCCGAGATCGTGTTCT
This sequence comes from Acidimicrobiales bacterium, assembly GCA_036509375.1. Taxonomy (GTDB): domain Bacteria; phylum Actinomycetota; class Acidimicrobiia; order Acidimicrobiales; family RAAP-2; genus RAAP-2. The sequence continues at coordinate 1,666 of DATCFS010000040.1, read as the reverse complement.
TCGCCGACTGGGCCGAGGACGTGCCACCCGGACCGTGGCACCGTCGACCACGGGGCAACGCCGAGTGGCCCGACGTGGGCGTCTTTGCGCAACGCAACAAGGACCGTCCGAACCGCATACTGCTCACGACCATCGCCATTGACGACATCGGTGAGCGATCGTTCACCGTACGTGGTCTTGACGGCATCGACGGCACGCCGGTTCTCGACATCAAGCCGGTCTTTCGGTGGAGTATTCCCCGCGGCGAGTTGAAGGTCGCCCCCTGGAGCGAAGAGTTAGGCGAGCACTACTTCTAAGCCGTTGCGCTGATGAAGTCGTTCAGCACCATCGCCAGATCAGGACTCTTCTCCTCTTGGAGGAAGGTTCACTCAAACGGCTCGTAACGCTTCACCACTCCCCCTTATGGACCATGAGTTCAAGTCAGTTCATTGGCGAGGGACGCTGGAATTACAACCGCTCGATCTCGGCCGAGATGACGTCGCGCGTCGGACACCTTGCCGGACCGAGCGTGGCAATAGCAATTGAAGCCGCGGCGTTCGCTCGAAGTGCCGCTTCGTGCACCTTCGTGCCGCGACTCAGTTCGGCGAGGAAGACGCCGCTGTGGGTATCGCCCGCACCATTGGTGTCGACAACTTCCGAAGGAACGCCCGCGACGCCAACGACCGCTTGACCGGGGCGCGCAACAGTGCATCCCGTTGGTCCGTGACGAACGACCACACCCCGTCGACCGGTGAGCTCCAGCAACGCGGTGACCGAAGGGTCGAGCGAGCTCTCGCCGGTGAGGGAGGCGGCCTCGATCTCGTTACAGAGCGTCCAGTCGGCTCGGAGCAACATCGAACCAAGATTCGCGACCGGAATGTCGTCCACCCGATTACTGGGGTCGAAGGCCACGACGACGTCGTCCGATAGATCGGCCAGCCACGCGAGCACGATGTCAGCCTGTCCCGGATACATCACGTTGTATCCCGACACCAAGACGAGGTCGCCACTCACGGGTCGCAACGCCTTCAGGTCTTCGGTTCGCAACGTCCCTTCGGCGCCGGCGGCCGTGATGAAGGTGCGTTCCCCTTCGTCATCGATGAGCGCCACACAGAACCCGACGTCGAACTCGGTGGAGGGCTCGATTGGTACGTCGATCGCGTCACGGGCCAGTGCCGCACGGGCAATCTCGGAGAAGGGACCGGTTCCGAGTTTCCCGGCGTAGACCGCGGGCACGCCCTGGCGCGCGAAGGAACTCATGGCGTTGTAGCCGCCTCCGGTCGCCAAGAGGTGCGTGGATGCGAGAATGTCCGATCCCCGCTCGGGCACATCGGCGATACGCATGACGATGTCGATCATCACGGTGTCGAGACAGAACAGTCGCGGCGGTGCACTCACGTCGTCACGTTACCGAGTGATGTGAACAATCGAACGAGCGGATCGGCGCTGAAGGGCGGCGTACGGGCAGCGATTGCGTACAATCGACGCAAGCGACGACCGGTCGAAAAGGGGTTCAGTGAGCAACGACGTTTCGCAACACAGTGGTGGCCAGAGTGCGGGAGCACTGCGCATTGAAGAAAATGGCATCAACATCATCGCCGAGAACGAGCGAAAAGGGAATCCGCGAGAACTCTTCTGGCCGTGGTTCGGCGCCAACGTCTCGGTTCTCGGACTGAGTTACGGCTCG
>DATCFS010000039.1:0-5687 GCA_036509375.1 Acidimicrobiales bacterium | reverse complement strand
CCGTCGACCAAGTAGTTGATGAGGCCCACCGAGTAAGGTGGTTTCTTCACGGGCTGTGGCTTAGTTTGGTCTAGAGCGCTCGGCTGGGGGCCGAGAGATCGGGAGTTCAAATCTCCCCAGCCCGACCACCACTTTGAGCGCGAACGAGTGCAACGCATCATCGTCTCTTACGACTCAAGCGTGACGCAGCCAAAGATTTGGTTCGACGTAGGTGCCAACATCCGCGATGCGATCAATCGATACGAGGTCCAGCGCATCTGGAACAACGTACAAACCACTCTCCGGGAAAAGCATTCCAGTCCACTTTTCCCAATCGTGGACCGATCCCGTGATCACCATGGACCTCGCAGCGACTCCTAAAACGACGGCTCCAAGACGTTCGTGAATCCGAATCCAGGGATCAACGTGCTCACCGTCACTCCGGCGCCACGATTTGAACCTCTCCATTGGAGTCAACGGGTATCTAGATTTTAGAGTTGGCCGGACCGGCGCGACGACCGACGTCAAACCACCGTCAGAGGCCCGCTGGCGGAGTTCGTTCAGGACTAGAGCCGACAACCCGTTCCCCTGGCAATCGAGGCGTACCGCAGCGGCCATGATGCTGAGTGTGTTGCCGGGAGTTTCACCTCTCGGAGAAAATGATCTGACGAGGGCTCCATCGTAGCCATCGGGTAAATCATCGATCGTTTGGTCCCACGAAAAGACCACACCCCAGCCTCCAGCGACGACCCTCTCTTCATCCACGACAGTCACGTCATATTGGGGGAACCGCTCTTGGACTCGACCGACATACTGGTTCGAGATGGAATCATGGAAGATGAACTCCGGCCACACCGGCCTGAAGGCTTCGTCAAACTGATCATGTAGGTCGGGTCGATCAGTCGTTGTGACGACTTCAAACGCGGGCATGCGGCGATTATAGAGTCCTCGTTTTTCTTCATTAACCAAGCGATAGTGCGACGCCGGTGGCCGTCGACAATGTCAAAAAGTTTGAACACTGAACCGTCCGTGTCGACGCCTCCTTCAGGTCAATTTCATTGACCGCGCTCCTTGGCGATGACCGGACCAACATGACGACGCGACGGTAGCGAATGAGTGTCGTCGGCCCGACGAAACTGATCGGTAAGGATCCGCTTGCCCCTTGCGTGTTTGAAGGTATGACGCGTACGTTGATGACTGTGGTCCCATCATGAGTGATCAAACAGGCGGTGACATTGGCAGTCGCGCGGCGGTCCACGCAGCACCGAGCGCACCTTCAAGGGCGGGTGAGTTCGTTACCGAGACACTTCTCGGCTACGACGGTGGTCGCCAGGTCACGGTGTATGTCCCTAAAGATCCGCCCGAGGCGATTGTTTTCGCGGGCGACGGCCAAGGCTTCTCAAAGTGGGGTCCCATTCTCGAGTCGACCGATTTGCCGTCGACGATGATCGTGGGCGTTCACGGGCTGTCCGACGAAACTTCGCGTCTCCACGAATACTCGCCAGTCTTCGACGCGGACCGTTTCGCTGCTCACGAGGAGTTTTTCGTGAACGATGTCCCCAGGTGGGTGCAGTCGCGTTTTGGAGTCATGCTGCCCGCCCAACGCACCGCGGTGTTCGGTTACTCGGCTGGCGGCGAGTTATCGCTCGCGCTCGGACTTGGTCATCCGGATGTCTACGGTACGGTCTTTTCCGGCTCACCGGGCGGTGGATACAAGCCGACTGGCCAGAAGCCGAATCTGTTGCCGCGGGTGTACCTCTTTGGCGGCACCCTGGAGCCATTCTTCCTCGACAACGCGACTCGGTGGGCGCGTGCCCTACGTGAAGCGGGTGCGGATGTCGTGATGAAGGAACGCAACGTATCGCACGGCGCCGACTTGTGGCGAGCCGAATTCCCGCTCATGCTCGCGTGGGCGTTTGGACAATGAAACGAGATCTATAGCGAAGAAAATCCGCCCTACCGAGTCTCCGGCTGATGGCTCCGAGCCTCAGCGCCGTTACGCGCAGAAATTGCTTTCTGATCGGTCAAACGTGCGCGAATACTTCTCGGATGCTCATCTCGATCAGCGTGACGCCAGGCATCGACGGCACTGGATATCTCGCCGCCTCCTCCGCATATTCCTTGGTCTCGAAGATTAAGACCGAAGTTCCGATTCCAGCAATCGGCTCCAACCAATACCCGTTCACGATGCCCGGTGCACGAGACACGAGGGCCTCCCTCGCCTCCGGTAGAAGCTGACGAGCTTCATCCGAATTCTCGACATGGACGGTGGCAACAACGGCGTACATTGGCGGACGATTCATGGTCCTCAGTCTACGAGCCGCAAACTTTCTGTCACATCCAATTCTGGGCTGACTGGGCCGTCGTCAGTTGACGTGCTCGTGGGCGCGCGGAACGTAGCGACGCCCCGAGTGTCTCACTTGCGCGAGGCGCTTATCGAGTGATGCCGAAATGGCACCGTTGGAGCTCCTCGCACGATCAATGAGATGCCCGTCCGCAAAGTTTCGCCCATCACATCAAAATCTCGCTTTCGCACGGGTAGTTGCCGTGGCACTGGGAAGCCTGCCGATGCTCGAAATGGTGTCCAGCGATCGAAGGTCGGCGCGATCGATACATCGCCAAATCGCTCTCAACCGGTACAATTGGCGCGTTGAGGCCGGTCGTGTCGGCTGGCATCCGCTGCGCCGCGTCGGCGTTCGCGAAAACGTAGTGCCGAGAGAGGGTGATTCCAGCCACCGGTTGGACACAGTATGAACAAGAAGGATCCCTTCGTCCTACGCCACCTCGCCGACGTGCAACCCGATCTGTGGTGGCTCGATTCGGACCCCATGGAGCCAGCACCGCACTCCGCACTCATTGGCGACATCGGCACCGACCTCTGCATCGTGGGCGCCGGGTATACCGGCCTGTGGACGGCCCTGCTCGCGAAAGAACGTGACCCCGACCGTGAAGTCGTGGTCGTCGAACAGTACGAGACCGGGGCGGGCGCGTCCGGACGCAATGGCGGATTTTGCTCGGCCTCGTTGACCCACGGCTACTTGAACGGGGTACGGCGATTCCCCGACGAGATAGAGCTCATTCAGCGCCTCGGCCGCGAGAATCTCGACGAAATCGAAGCAACCATTGGTCGCTACAACATCCAGTGCGACTTCGAGCGCACGGGTGAACTTCAGGTCGCCGTTGCGCCGTGGCAGTTCCAGGGCATGGCCGAGCAGGCCAAACGACGTAACGCCATGGGTGATGACGTCGAAGTCCTCAGTCAAGAAGAAGTTCAGGCCCGCGTGCACTCGCCGTCCTACGTCGGAGCACTCTTCGATCACGACGGCACCGCGCTCGTCGATCCCGCCCGCCTGGTGTGGGGTTTAGAGCGCGTGTGCATCGAACTGGGCGTGAAGATCTTCGAAAATTCGAAGGTTGAATGGTTGGAAGACCTCCACGACGCCGTTCGCGTTCATACGCCCTACGGCGCCGTCACGGCGGCGCGCGTCGCACTTGGCACGAACGTCTTTCCGCCACTCCTTCGAAAGACCCGCAAGTACGTCGTCCCGGTCTACGACTACGTCATGGTCACCGAGCCGCTCACCGACGCGCAGATGGAGAGCATCGGTTGGTCGCATCGCGAGGGCATCGCCGACTCCGGTAATCAGTTCCACTACTACCGACTCACGAGTGACAACTGCATCCTCTGGGGTGGCTACGACACGATCTACAACTTCCGCGGCAAAGTGCGCCGCGAGTACGAGTTCAACTCCGACACCTACGCCACGCTGGCCGGACACTTCCTCAAGACCTTCCCGCAACTGGCCGGCATCAAATTCACCCACGCCTGGGGTGGCGCCATCGACACCTGCACGAGGTTCTCCCCCTTCTGGGGGACGTCGCACGAGGGAAAGGTTGCCTACGTCCTCGGTTACACCGGACTCGGCGTCGCGTCCACACGATTCGGCGCGGCGACCATGCTCGACCTCTTGGACGATCTCGAAACGGACCGTACACGGCTGACCATGGTGCGCAAGCGGCCCATGCCCTTTCCGCCCGAGCCGTTCAAGTGGATCTTCATTCGCATCACGCAGGCCGCTATTCGTTACGCCGACGAACATGAGGGCAAACGCAATCTGTGGCTCAAGATCATCGACCTGTTCGGTCTGGGCTTCGACTCGTAGCAATACCCAGACCGAAGACGTCGGCCGGTAGTGAGTCCTAACCAGCTAATGAGTAGACGACGGTCACTTGGACGTTGACTGGTTGACTACCGGTCTGAAGGGGAACGGCGTCCTTCAGCGCCGAGGCCGTGGCGTAGGCCGACGGGTAGTACACGCCCGAGCTCTGGTTCTCCTGATCGGTAATTTTCACGATGCCCGTCACGTGCGCGCCGCCGGCCTTTGACAGTTGACCGGCCGCCGTCCTCGCATTGTCCACTGCTCGAACGCGTGCGGCCTGGAGCAACTTGGAGTCGTTCGTGATGGTGAACGAGACGCCGTCAAGTTGCACGCCGTTTCCCGCCACCTTCGCCGCGGCGTCAATCGCCGCACCGGCCTTTTGCACCTGATGCATGGTGACGCTCAGTTGGTCACTGACCGTGAAGCCCGTGATGGTGCCCTGGTTGTTCGTGTTCTCGTAGATGTTGAGACCCGACGTCTGCATCTCCTTCTTCGTGACACCGTTACGCTCTAACGCTCGCTCCAACGCGGCGACCTTCTGATTATTCTGTGCGAGCGCCGCGGTGGCCGTTGGATTGACGGTGTTGACGCCAATCTGAAAGTTGATGGTGTCGGGTGTTCCTTGGACGGTTCCCGAGCCGGTCACCGTAATTGTCGATCGCACTCCCCCCTTCGAATGGCCAAGGACGACGCCCACGAAGCCCACCGCGACGACCACGATTGCCGTTACCATCATCAGGAACCAGCCCAGTAGACGTGGCCGTCGGATCCTGCCGTGATGCCCGTTCAGTCCATTGTTTGCGCCGTCCACGTGGTGTTCGGTTGTACTGGTTGTGTCATCACTCATGCGGTCTCCTGTGGCTCAGTGGGCGACCGCCGCCTCCTGGGAGGTCGCGGATCTCCGTTACTAAGTACTTGTCGTTCGCGCCGAATAAATTTCTCAATTCATCGTTCGTGCAATCGCATCGATCGACGTCGCGAGCGATGTCACACGGGGGAGGTTGGCGGTAAGAACACCAGCACTGCGGACATCGTGGTCGTGATATTCAATCGAATTTATGTCAACCGCCCTGCCGCTACGCATGTGGCTGTGCCGTCACGCGTTGACGTCTTGGGGTGTTCGCGCCGAGAGAACTCCCACATCCCCTTTAGTGCGTGCTCGACGTCAGTCTTCGCTATCGCCCTTGGTCTCCATGAGTCCGGCGATCATATTGACCACCGTCGGGTCCGTCAACGTGGTGACGTCACCGAGCGATCGATTCTCCGCCACGTCGCGCAGGAGTCGTCGCATGATCTTGCCCGAACGAGTCTTCGGTAACTCGGGCGTGAGAATGATCTGTCGCGGTTTCGCGATTGGACCAATGACTTTGGCGACGTGGTTTCGCAGTTCCTCCACAATCGCGGTTTGGTCACCGGAGGCGTCCTCGGCGGAGAGTTTCAACGTCACGAACGCCACGATTGCTTGACCGGTCGTGTCGTCGGACGCACCGACGACGGCGGCCTCCGCAACCGAGGGGTGACCGACCAACGCGTGCTCAACCTCGGTCG
>DATCFS010000038.1:0-2732 GCA_036509375.1 Acidimicrobiales bacterium | reverse complement strand
AGTGCGCCGCGTGGCGGGCGTCAGGTCAACTACTGGCCGTCTCGGTGAACGTAACGACCACCAACCTTCTCGAGGATGGTTTCGTCGACCTCATTACCGGACTGCTCGCAACGCACGATCTGCCCGGCGAGGCGCTGGTCATCGAGATTACCGAGACCAGCATCGTGACCGACTTTGCACGCTCCAAGGCCGTCATCGAACAACTCCGCGACCACGGAGTGGTCGTATCGATTGACGACTTCGGTGCCGGCGTGACGTCGCTCATGTACCTGAGCGGCCTCGCCGTCGGCGAGCTGAAACTCGACCGCACCTTCATCACCGGACTCGGTGACGTGGGCAAGGAAAAGGAACTCGAGTTGGTACGCGCCACCATCAACCTCGGCCACGATATGAAACTGCGCGTCGTCGCTGAGGGTATCGAAGACGTCGCGACACTCGAATTGTTAAGCGAACTCGGTTGCGACCTCGCCCAGGGCTACTACATCAGCCGCCCAATGCCGGCCAGTAAGTTGGCTTTCAAATCGGACGCGGCCCGATTGCCGGCGGGCGTACCGTAACGCCAACTCGCTGACGTTCCTTCCGTGTCGGCGGCGCAACCAGCGGAACGCCACGCACGTTAACCCATACCCGGAAACTCGTTCGTGCCTACACTTAATCCCATTCAGGGTCGTGCAGGTTTCGACTCGCGCTTCAAAGGGGGTCACACCTCGATTCATGATCTGCTCGCCATGGCTTCACCAAGAGTCAGACGGAAGGTGCATCGCTATGCCCGATGAAGCGACCCAGGAACCGGAGTACGGTCAGTTTTTTCGCACGTCACCGGACCTCATGTCCGTTTTTGACACGGACGGCCGATTGGTGGCCATCAATCCTGCGTGGCACGAATTGCTGGGCTGGAATATCGCCGAACTCGAAACGACGGCATTGGTTGATTTAGTTCACCCCGATGATCGCGCAAAGACACTCGCAGAGTTGGTCTCGCTCTCGAACTCCGAGCACACGAGCGTCGGTTTTGAAAATCGCCAGCGTCGAAGTGACGGCGCTTATCTCTGGATCGAATGGAATTCTCAGCGTCGAGAATCATTGATCTACGCAATTGGTCGTGACATCACCCGTCGAAAGGCAACCTTCGAGGCGCTCGATGTGAGTACCGAAATGACGCGTGCCATCCTTGACGCCGCCGCCGACGCGATCATCGTCGTGAATCGAGATCTCATCGTCGTCGATTCGAGTCCCTCGACCGAGCAGATCTTCGGATACTCACTGGGCGGCTTTGGTCGAAGCATCGTCGAACTCGTGCACCCCGATGATCAAGGGGACGTGAGCGCCGTTATCCTGAGTACCTTTGATATTGACGAGATCCACACGGCGCGATTTCGCGCGCTCCACGCGAATGGGCACTGGATTGAGATTGAGGCGCGGGGCCAAGCGCTCAAGAACACGCACGGCGACTCGAAGCTCGCCGTCTTCATTTCGCGCGACATCTCTCAAGAGGTCGCATCACGCGCGGCCTTAGCAAAAAGTCTCGCGTTGATGCAGGCAGTGGTCGATACGGCGGTTGACGTCATCACGACAATTGACCGAGATCTGAACGTTGTCAGCACCAGCCCCGCGTCAGAGTCGTACACCGGTATCCCCATTGAAGAGCGCACCGGGCGAAGCGCCCTGGAGGTCATGCACCCGGACGACATCCCTTCAATCATCGCTGCGGTCAAGGAGATGTTTGACAACGGAACGCCGATCTCGATTCGCTACCGGGCTCGAGGTGCCGAGGGGCACTGGCTCGTCGTGGAGTCTCGAGGTAGAGCGATCGACAACTTGGGTGAGCCACCGATTCACGCCGTGGTCATCACCCGAAACGTCACGTCCACTGTCGAAATGGAAGTCGCACTGGAAGCGGCCAAGCTCGAGGCCGAGCGAGCGAATACCGCGAAGAGCGAGTTCCTCTCGCGAATGAGTCACGAACTACGCACGCCACTCAACTCGGTGTTGGGGTTTGCGCAGATTCTCCAAATGGAAATCCAGGTCGACACGCAACTCGAGATGGTTGAGTTGATCTACAAATCGGGGGCGCACCTCTTGGAACTCATCAACGAGGTCCTCGATATCTCACGCGTGGAGTCGAGCACGTTTGAGGTGGTGCTCGAGTCAGTTGATCCCATGAACCTCATTCACGGGTGCGTCGAACTGGTCACGCCCATGGCGAGCACCCGACACATCACCTTCACTGTTAAGGAGAACGAATACGTCAATCCGGTCGTCGCGGACGAGAAGCGACTGAATCAGATCTTTATCAATCTGTTCTCCAATGCCATCAAGTACAACCATGAGGGAGGTTCGGTCGACGTGGCGTGTGCAGTGCGTGGCGACACCGTTCGCGTCAACGTGACCGACACGGGTCCGGGAATCGCCCCACGTCACCTTGATCGCCTTTTCACTCCCTTCGACCGACTGGGCGCCGAGGGAACGCAGACGGAGGGTACGGGACTCGGACTCGCGTTGGCGAAGACGTTTGCGGAGGCCATGGGGGCAACCATGGGCGTGCGGAGCGTCGAGGGTGAAGGTTCGACCTTCTGGATTGATTTGCCAATTGCTCGATCAATGACCTGAGCGTCCACGCGACGCAGGGCTCGCGTGGTGCGTGGCGTGACCAATTGACAACGCCACCATCGCGCTAGGTACATTGTTGCGTGCCCGAGTTGCCCGAAATGCAGGCCCTGTCGGAGCGGCTC
>DATCFS010000037.1:0-2770 GCA_036509375.1 Acidimicrobiales bacterium | reverse complement strand
GACGCCGCCGGTCGAGTGTTTGTCGACCGTGGGACGTGAAAGTCCTCGCAGGTCGAGTCGCTCGCCGGAGTTGATCATGCAGTCGGTCCAGGTGTTCAGCTCCGCATCGTTGAGACCGTTGAAATAGATCGCCATCAAGAGCGACGACATCTGTTCCTCGGCGACGTCACCGCGAATGTAAGCGTCGAGGATCCACGCAATCGCCTCGTTGGAGAGAAGTCGTCCGTCACGTTTCGCCGTGATGATGTCGACGGCCGAATAGTACGTCACTCGCTCCTCCGGATTCCGAGATCGTCGGGACCGAACGCGTCGGGCAAAAGTTGCGAGAGCGGCGTGGGTGCCACACCTTCGCCCGCGTCAATGAGTAGGCCGTTACCACCGTGTTCGAAGAGCACTTGGCGACACCTTCCACAGGGTGCAATCGGCTGCCCGTCGCCGGCGACGATGGAGACGGCCAGCAGTCGCCCGCCGCCTTGGCGTACCAGATCACTCACGAGGGAACATTCAGCGCAGAGCGTGAGACCGTAACTCGCATTCTCGACGTTGGCGCCATCGACCAGGTGGCCGTTCGAGGTGATGCCGGAGGCTCCGACCAGCACGTGCGAGTACGGCGCGTAGGACGTTGTTGTTGCCTTTCGAGCTCGCGCGCGCAATTCAGCCCACGGTATTTCAATCGTTGAACTCACGCCCAAACAGTACACTTCGCCTTGCGTGAATAACTTACGAAACTCCTCCGTCAAGGTCAGTGAAGAGGTGGCGACAGCACTCGACGAAGGTCGTGGCGTCGTCGCACTCGAGACGACGATCGTCGTGCACGGCCTGCCCGCGCCGACAAACCTCGAGGTCGCCCAACAGTGCGAGGACGCCGTGCGCGCCGGTGGTTCCGTACCGGCGACAATCGGGGTGTTGGATGGCGCGGTCGTCGTGGGACTCAACCGCGAACAACTGCAATCACTCGCATCGCCCGACCGTGACGCGGCAAAGCTATCGGCGCGCGATATTGGAGTGGCGCTTGCGAAGAAGGGCGACGGTGCGACGACGGTGGCGGGCACCATCGCGATCGCTCGTCGCGCGGGCATTGATGTCATGGCGACGGGGGGACTGGGGGGAGTGCACCGCGACGTTCGCGAGAGTTTTGACGAATCGGCGGACTTGACCGCGCTCTCTCGCAATCAAGTATTGGTCGTGGCGTCGGGAGTGAAGTCGATTCTGGACATGGGCGCAACGCTCGAGCGGCTGGACACGCTGGGTGTCGCGGTCGCTGGCTTCAACACCAACCGGTTCCCTGGTTTTTACCAGAGCGATAGCGGGTTTCCTTTGGAATGGTCACTCGCCAGTGAGCGAGAAGCGGCCGTCGCCTTTCTCTCGCACTGCGATTTCTCGTCGACGGGCTTCCTCGTGGCGAATCCAATCGATCGGAACCGCCAACTCGACTCTGACCTTCACGACCGCGCGCTGTCGAGTGCGTTGGAACGGGCAAAGTCGCTCGGCGTCAGTGGGAAAGAAGTGACACCCGTACTTCTTGCGGAATTCGCTCGCTACACGGCTGGCGTGAGCGTGCAGGTCAATCGTGACCTCGTGGTTGCCAACGCCGGTCTGGCCGGACGCATTGCGTCAGAAATCGCCAAGGCGCGCGTGTGATCAAACGTCGCGTCATCGTCGTCGGCGACGTGATGCTCGATGTTGTAGTGAAGCCCCATGGCGAGATGGCTCCCACGAGCGACACGCCGTCAAACATTCGCCTCAGTCGGGGCGGATCGGCAGCCAACATGGCGGTCGCCCTCGCCGAAGCCGGTCACTTCGTAACCTACGTCGGCGCGGCCGGTGATGACGCGGCGGCGCAACTCTTCTCCAACGGACTCACCGATGCCGGTGTTCACGGGAAACTGCAGATTGGTGCGTCGTCGACGGGCGTCGTTGTCGCACTCGTTGGTGACGACGGACAACGAGCAATGTTGACCGACCGCGGCGCGAATTCGCTACTGAGCGCGGAGCACGTGTTGCTCGCTCTCGACGAGCCCTTTGACCATCTTCACGTGTCGGGCTACTCGCTGATCGACGATCGAACGAGAGTGGTCGGTGTCGCGGCGTTGGACAAGGCGCGAGCCTTCGGGCGCACCACGTCGGTCGACGTCTGCTCCGTCGCGCCGCTTCGCGTCCTCACGCCGGAACACTTCATGACGTCGGCCGACGGCGTGACGTGTCTCTTCGCCAACGAGGAGGAGGCGCAGGTCCTCGCCGACACGACCTCGACCGACGATGCCGTTGCCCTGTTGGCCGCTCGGTTCAACGAAGTTGTCGTCACCCGAGGGGCCCGCGGTGCCGTCGCTCGAAAGGACGGCGTCACGTTTCGCGCGACGTCGTCGAGCGACGCCGTCGTCGATACGACCGGGGCCGGTGACGCCGCGACGGGGGCCTATCTGGCGGTCCGTCTCGGTGACGGCTCGATCGACGAAGGGCTCGCGGCCGCGATGGATGCGGCATCAGTCGTCGTGCGAGGGCTGGGGTCGCGCGGCTAACTAGTCGTGTCGGTAGGGGATACCGTCGGCCGCCGGAGGACGGACTCGTCCTATGAGACCGGCGACCACCGCGATCGTGATCAGGTACGGGAACATCTGGAGGATGTAGAGCGAGATCGGCACGTCGAACTGTTGCAGTGTGTAGGAGAGGTACACCGACACGCCGAACATGATCGAGGCGACGACGGCTCCCGAGGGGCGCCAACGTCCGAAGATCATTGCGGCGAGTGCGATGTAGCCGAGCCCCGAGG
>DATCFS010000036.1:0-5937 GCA_036509375.1 Acidimicrobiales bacterium | reverse complement strand
ACGAGTCCCACGCCGAGCGCGACCGTGACGAAGAAGAAACCAATCAAGAGCGGACCGAGGGTGCTCGACGAGAACGCGTGCACGCTCTGCAACACCCCCGAACGGGTGAAGAACGTGCCGAGGATCGTGAGTGAAAATGTCGCGACGGCGAGCGAGAGGTTCCACACGCGAAAGAGTCCGCGGCGATCCTGGACAATGACCGAGTGAATGTAGGCCGTTCCCGTGAGCCACGGCAACAGGGCCGCGTTCTCGACCGGGTCCCAACCCCAGAAGCCGCCCCAGCCAAGTACCTGATAGCTCCACCACGCGCCGAGCACGATGCCGACCGAGAGCACGCCCCACGCGAGCACGGTCCAACGTCGCTGCTCGAGCGGCCACCGGTCGTGAACCCGACCGGTGGCGAGCATTCCAATGGCGAAGGCGAAGGGCACGGTGAAGCCCACGAAGCCGGCGTAGAGCAGTGGCGGATGGATGGCGACCAGTGGATTGTCTTGCAAGAGCGCGTTCGGTCCGGCGCCCCGCAGGATCTTCGCGGTGTTGTGAATGAAGGGATCGGCCGGCCCGCACATGATGAAGATGAAGAACGCACTGACGCCGAAGAGCACCGCCGTCGCCCAACCAACGACGGGGTCGTCTCCCCTGCTCCGGTAGAAGCGCACGACGGCCGCGATGAGCGCAGCGAGCAGCAGCGACCAGAGCAACAGCGAACCCTCGAGCGCCGACCACATGCCGGTGATCGAGTACAACAGTGGCGTGAAGGTCGCGTTGTTCTCCGCCACGTAGGCGAGACTGAAGTTGTGCGTGACGAGCGCGTACTGCATCACCGCGACGGCGGCGATAATCCCCGCCAACGAAACCAGCGCCCAGCGCAGTGACCTCGAGGGCTTCCCCGATCGCAGCGCGACGATCTGATGCAGCACGCCGCCCAGCGCTCCCGCGAAGGCAACGTAGAGCGCGACGCGACCGAGCCACGTGAGCGTCATCGCACGCTGCCGTTGGGTGCCTTCACCCGCTTGGGGTGTTGAGCGATGTACGACGAGGTGTGCTTCACCAAGATCTGCGTCCCGTCGAAGGTGGTTCCGTGCGAGGAGGTGAAGTGTCCCACGACGACGACGGGGATGTTCGCCTGGAACAGCTGTGGAGGCGAACCGTGGCTGACCACGTAGACCTCGCGAGTGCCCGAGCCCGTGATCCAGAACGACGCGCCGCTCGACGTACGCGTGATCGTGTGCGGTTTGACGTCACCCTCGAGGCGAATGGTCGTCGTACCGATCGTGGCGCGATGCGCGAAGACCTGATCGACGGTGTCGAAGTAGTTGAGCGAGTGCAACACGCCTTGGCTCAAGAGCGCAACGATCGCCGCGACGATTACCACCATGACACCGATGCTGCGACGTCGACTGGAACCCTTCGCCTTCGGGGGAGCGACGGGAGTGAGATCGAGATTTTGGTCAGTCACTACGTCGCCCTCGCCACCAGATCGACAGCGCGTAGAGCGCCAGCCCCCCAAAGGCAAAGGTGTACCCGGCCGTGACGTAACCCATCAGTGCACGCCCTCCGCGCGACGCTGTTCGAGCGCCGCGTCCATGGTGAGCGTGTTCGCCGCCTCGCGTTGCACTTCCAGGCGGTAACGCGCACGAAGCAACCAGAGGTAGGCGAGGCTGAAGGCCACGAAACTGAGCAACAGGGTCGCGAGCATGCTCCCGTGAACGTTGAACTTCCGATTCGGACCGAGCAAGGTCGCTCCCTGGTGGAGCGTCTTCCACCACTGCACCGAGAAGTGATCGATCGGTACGGTGATCGCGGCGAGGATGGTGAAGACGGCGCTGCGTTTCGCGCGAAGTTCGACGTCGTCGTTCGCTCGACGCAGTGCGAGGTACCCGAGGGCGAGTACGCCCAGTATCGCCGTCGAGGTGAGTCGGGCATCCCACGCCCACCAGACGCCCCACGCCGGGCGCCCCCAGATCGAACCGGTGATGAGCGTGAGCACAATGAACACGAGGCTCACTTCCATCGCGCAGTGCGCGACGCGGTCCATGACGACCGATCGCGTGCGCCGCCACAGGTACAGCGCGCTGGCGATCGTGGCCGTGCCGAAGGAGAGGTAGAGCGCCACGGTTGCGACGGCCGGGTGCACGTAGAGGAGTCGCGCGAGGTTTCCCTGCACCCGGTCGGCCGGCGTCACCCAGATGCCCAGCCAGATGGTGAGGGCCATCGTCACGAGCGTCGCCGGGCCTAGTAGTCGTTGAGCGAGCTGTTTCATCACGATTCCTCGAGAACACCGTAAAGGAGAATCCCTACCGCCAGGTATCCGGCCAACGCCACCAGCGAAATGACCCACCATTCCATCAAGGCGCCTCCGTGGAGGGCCGAGTGAAAGGACTGTTCTCCCGCGATCAGGAGGGGCGCGAAGGCGGGCAGGCTGAGTACCGGCAGCAGCGTCGCCGCTCCGCTCCCACCGGTCGTCAGGGCTCCGTAGAGTGTCCCCGCGGCGGCGATGGCGCCCAAGACGACGAGGACGCTCGGCAGCGCTTCTGCCGTCCCACGAAGTCCGGTGTGCAGGACGAGTACGCAACCACCCAAGAGAACAATCCCGGTCAGCCAGAGTTCGACGGCGAGGGCGGCGGCCTTCCCCAAAAACACGCCGGCGGGGTCGAGGCCAAGCGTGGCGATGGACGCTGCCGTGCCCGGCGTCGCCTCGACGCCGTGGCTTCGATTGATCATCAGCAGGGCCACGAGTACGACCACCACGTAGAAGAGACCGGGAGCCGCCGAGGAGTGACCGACCTGGGTCGGTCCGAGTGCTAGTCCGCAAAGCAGTAGGGCCATCACGCCAAAGGGCCCGACCTGCCAGAGCAATACGCGACTTCGTCGTTCGATCCGAAGGTCCTTGCCCGCGACGAGGAGTGCAACGCGAATCACGTCGCTCGCCCCACGATTCGTCCCCCCGCCATTGTCAGCGTGGTCGGATTCAGCAGTTCACTGCGCAGCGGATCATGAGCGCTGACGACAACGCTGGCGCCGCGAGCCACGACCTCGCCCAGTAGACCGTCAAAGAAGTCACGCCCCGCGTCGTCGAGCGAGGCGTAGGGTTCGTCGAGGAGCCAGAGTTCCGGTCGTCGAAGGAGCAACCACGCCAGGCCGAGCCGCCGGCGCTGCCCGGCCGAGAGTTGCTTAGCCGGTGTATCGCGTCGAGCCGAGAGGCCGACACGTTCGAGGACCGTGCCCAGTTCGTCGAGCGGACGCTCCAACGCCTTGGCGGCGAAGGTCAGGTTCTCCGTCACGCTGAGGTCGTCGTAGAAGGACCCCTCGTGACCGAGCCAACCAACATGGCGACGAAGCAGTCGACGGTCACCCCTCGCCAGATCAATGCCGAGAACCGTGCCCTCGCCGGTAGTGAGACCGATCAGTCCGGCCAGTAGGCGCAGCAGACTCGTTTTGCCGGCGCCGTTGGCGCCCACCAGCACCGTTAACGATGAAGGCGGTAGTGACAGGTCGACGCCGCTCAGGAGCGCAAATCCGTTCACCATGGCAACCGCGCCGAGGAGCGTGACGACGGGCAGCTCTTCGTTACTCATGAGAGGGCTACCTCGCCAATGCGTCGATGTCCGCGGCCACCATCATCTCGACGAGGGCGTAGAAGTCGACCTCGCACTTCCATCCCAACTCCTGATGTGCTTTCGTCGCGTCGCCGACCAAGAGGTCCACCTCGGCCGGACGGATGAAGGCCGGATCGACCACGACGTGATCCTCGTAGTTGAGACCGGCCGCACGAAAGGCGACGTCGCAGAGTTCACGAACGGTGTGCGTCTCACCCGTTGCGACGACGTAGTCCTCGGGCGTGTCACGTTGGAGCATGGCGTGCATTGCGCGTACGTAGTCCGCGGCGTAACCCCAGTCGCGTTGCGCGTCGAGATTGCCGAGACGTACGGACGTCTGGAGACCGGCCCTGACGCGTGCGGCACCGTGCGTGACCTTTCGCGTGACGAACTCCAAACCTCGACGGGGAGACTCGTGGTTGAACAAGATGCCCGAGCTCGCATGCAGGTTATAGCTCTCGCGGTAGTTGACGGTGATCCAGTGGCCGTAGACCTTCGCCACGCCGTAGGGGCTTCGGGGATAGAAAGGGGTGCTCTCGTCCTGGGGCACGGTGCGCACGCGTCCGAACATCTCCGACGAGCTGGCTTGGTAGAAACGGATCTCGGGGTCCACAATGCGAATGGCGTCGAGCATTCTCGTGACGCCGAGCGCCGTGATCTCGCCGGTTAAGACGGGCTGCGTCCACGAGGTCTGCACGAAACTTTGCGCCGCGAGGTTGTAGACCTCGCTGGGGCGAAAATCGCGCAACACGTTAATGAGCGAGACCTCGTCGACGAGGTCCCCCGAGACGAGCGTCAGACGCTCCTGAATGTGACTGATGCGTTCAATCGTGAGGGTCGAACTACGCCGAATAAGCCCAATGACCTCGTAGCCCTCGCCGAGAAGATGTTCGGCGAGGTAGGAGCCGTCCTGACCGGTGATACCGGTAATGAGCGCTCGTTTAGTCACCGATAATCCTCCAGAAATGGGCACAAACGAGGGGTCGGCGCCACGCCAAACCTTACTAGAGGCCGCGAAAATGACCCTGTGGCGCATAGCCTCGAGCGGTGGCGCGCCTCACGTTCGTCAGTTTCCGACTCGGCGGCCCTGACGGCGTTTCCATTGAAGCCGAGAAATGGATGAGTGCTCTTCGTTCGCTCGGCCACTCTGTTCAATCGGTCGCGGGCGAAGGTGACGCCGACGTGCTGGTGCCGAGCTTGGCGATCGGAGCGCCGATCGGTCCAACTGCTGTAGAACTCCGGCGGGCACTGAAGGACGCCGACCTCGTCGTCGTCGAGAATCTTGCGTCACTCCCACTCAACGTTGCGGCACGCGAGGTCCTCTACGAGGTCCTGGAGAATCGTCCGGCGCTCTTCCGCCACCACGATCTCCCCTGGCAACGTCCCCACCTCGCGCACCTGGACGGTCCTCGCGACGGACCTCGTTGGCACCACGTCACCATTAACGAACTCTCACGTCGCGAACTGAGCGAGCGCGGCATCGACGCAACGACGATTATGAACACCTTCGACTGCGAGCCACCGCGCGGGCGTCGCGACAGCACCCGTCTCAACCTCGACCTCACCACGGAACTACTCGTCGTCATGCCGTCGCGCGCCCTACCGCGCAAAAACATCGAAGGTGCACTCGAGCTCTGTCGCGCACTCGACGCGATCTTCTGGCTCGTTGGGTCGGCCGAGGACGGCTACGAGAAGGAACTGAACGAACTGTTTCGCGCCGCGCCGGTCGAGGTACGTCGTGGACTCGGTCACGATTTCACTATCCATGACGCCTACGCCGCGAGCGACCTCGTCGTCATGCCTTCCACGTGGGAGGGCTTCGGTAACCCGGTGTTGGAGTCCGTCACTCATCGACGTCCGCTCGCGCTCTACCCCTACCCCGTTGCCAACGAAATAGCGTCGTACGGCTTCAAGTTCTTCGGACTCGGTGACGTCGACGCGGTGCGCGAATTCCTCAGCGACGTCGACTACGCGCTGTACGAACACAACCTCCTGATCGCTCTCGAACACTTCAATTTGAAGTCACTCCCCAATCGATTGGCCGACGTCCTGGACCAAATGGGTATCTCCTAGGGAGAAGTAGAGTGCTTGCCTATGGTTATTGACTTTGAACGGCCCCAAGACGCCGAACGGCGCGAACTTCTGATGAGTGTCGCGAAGACCATATTTGCCGACCGCGGCTTCCAATCAACGACCATGGACGACATTGCGAAGGAAGCGGGATTCACGAAGCCGATCCTCTACCAGTACTTCTCGTCGAAGACCGATCTCTACCGCCAGATCGTCGTCGAACTGGCCGAGAAGTTGCTCGAGTCATTGAAGCTCGCCGTGCGCAAAG
>DATCFS010000035.1:0-14011 GCA_036509375.1 Acidimicrobiales bacterium | reverse complement strand
CTACAAGAGCCCACGTAAAGGTCTGAAGGATTGCCGTCAGCGAGGGAGGTAGTACATGGTCTCGCCGAGAAGGAGAAGCGGCTGAGGGAAGAAGGGATCCTTGAACGTGCCAAAGATGTCCCAACGTCGGATGAACCGGTTGCGGTCTTCGAGTGGATCGAGCGTGCCGCGCGACGAACTCACGTGGTGGACGAGTTGCACGTCGGGGGTGTACACGACGTAATGGTCGTCGGACTGCGCCCGAAGACAGAGATCGACGTCGTTCATCGTGACCGCGAGACGCTCATCCATACCACCGAGTGAATCCCAGAACGACCGCTCGACCAACTGGACTGCGCCGGTGACGGCAGCGACGTCACGCACGGCGAGGGAGAACTGGTCGACGTGGGGATAGTTCGAGTCGGTTCGCAGATGTTGGGGGTAGGGCGAAATGATGATGCTCTCGTGTTCGCGGTGTCCGTACTGATCGAAGAGGCACGCCCCGACAATGCCGACGTCCGCGAGCGACGCCAGCGAAACCATCTGTTCTAACCAATCGGGCGTCTGGAGGATGGTGTCGTTGTTGAGTGTCAAGACGAAGTCGGCCGACGAGTGCGCGACGCCGCGATTGACGATCTTGGCGTAGTTGAAGGGACCGGGACACGGTACGACGCGATACTTCGAGTTGGCGAAGTACTCGAGTGACTCGGGTTCGACGGAGTCGTTGTCTAACAGGATGATGTCGTAGTTCTCGTACGTCGTCTTCTCTTCGACGGCTTCGATGCACTGCGTCACGAGGTCGATGCGGTCGCGTGTAGGGATGATGATGTCGATCGACGGCGGTGGCGTCGGTGGACTGAGCCGCCAAGAGACGAGTCCCGCGAGGGCGCCGGGCGTAACTGTTCCCGTCAACCCCCTGCGCGCGAGTGCGCGTTGCACGACTCGGCAGGTGTCCCCGTCGATGTGCGAACTGTCAAAGGCAATCAGCGGTCGGCCCGACGGCAAGACGAGCGAGACGTGATGGAACGAGGCACGACGTTCCAGGAGGCGCAAATAGGCGTCGTGTTCGAAGGCCCATCCCGCATCGAGGTCGAATCCGCCAATAGCGATCAGGGTCGCGACGCGAAGGAGGGCCGGTCGTCCCACCATGTTGAAACTGAGCAACGTGTGCGGTGCGACCGACGAGCTGCGAAAAATCGGTTTGAACACGTTCGGACCGGATTCGTCAGCGAAGACGATCTCGTCGGTGTCGCGTACGGCACTCATGAGTGCTTTCAGGGCGGTGCTGCGATCGTTGTCGTCGGACGTGACGTCACTTATCAGTAGCCAGGTCTTCGTTGTCCGGTGCAGTGTCTCATTCAAGTGGGTGATGATCGACGCGGCCGACGGGGCACCCTCCTCGTCGATTACGACGATCTCGACGTCGTCGAGCGGCACGTCGAGCAGCGAGGCGTTCACGTAGCGCAGGGCGTTCTTCGGTGAGTAGAACTTCGGGAAGACGCTCGACGCGTCGTGGACGAGGGGTACGTTCAATTGGACGGCGGTCGCGCGGTGAGGTCGAGCCCGTAGGCGACGAATCGCTCGGAGAGGTGGGCGCCCGAAGAATCGAGCGGTCTTGTAGCGCCACGTGTCTTCGCCCAAGATGCGTCCGAGTAGCCGCTGCCACCACTTGCCGGACAGTTGGTGCATGTCGCCGTGGAACTTGGCCCAACGTCGCTTCATCTCCTTGTCCGAGATGACGCGCTGGGTGGACTCGCCTTCGAGGTCGAATCGTTGGAGGACTGGCACGCAGTATTGCTTTCGCTCGGGAAGGTCGAACGTAGAAATCTACGCCCCACCAAATTTAACGCTCCGGGGACGGGGTCATCGCCACCTGTGAGGTTCGCAGGCGGGCACCGGACGTTCTTTTGGTGATCGGTGAAATCCGTTGTGTGGGCATGGTACGTTTCGTACTCAATTCAACCTTGAGGGTGATCATTCAATAGAAAGAGGTAGGCATGACGGACGTGGCGGAGCGTGGCGAGGGTGCTTCGACCGAGAACCAGTTGAGGCACGGGGTACTCGGACTCTTTGACTCGGTGATCATGGGCATCGCGGGTTCGGCTCCGGCCTATTCGATTGGCGCGACGACGGGCGCGTTATTCTTCGCCGTTGCCTACGGAGGCCCGGCCGCGTTGCTCTACTGCGGAATCTTCATGTTCGGCATCGTGTGGGCATTTAGTTACTTGAGTCGCGACGATTCGCACGCGGGCGCCGCCTACTCGTGGGTGAGGCGAGCGCTGCACCCGATTCTCGGCTACCTCTCGGGTTGGGCGCTAATTGTCTCCGCGCTGATCTTCATGGTGATCGCCACGTTCCCCGCCGGCTCGAGTGTGCTTCGCCTCTTCTCCGGGTCGCTCTATAAGGAGACGGGACCGGTCACCATTCTCGGAGCGATCTTCTTCTTCGCCATGGTGATTGCGGTGGCGATGGGCGTGACCGTTACGGTGAAGGTCCAGATCCTCATGTCCACCGTCGAGGTGTTTCTGCTCGTACTCTTCGGCGCGTTGGCCCTCTTCCACGCGAAGCACCTGACGAGTTTCTCGTGGCACTGGTTCTCACCCTCGATCTTTCACGCGCACGCTTCCCAGGGGTTCGTCGCCGGTGCACTCTTGGCGGCCTTCTACTTCTGGGGATGGGACGTCACCGCCAATCTCAATGAGGAGACGAAGAACGCGAAGAAGACGTCCGGACTCGGCGGACTACTCGGCACCTTCGTCGTCTTTCTCCTCTTCGAAATGTTTACGGTTGCGTCCAACATGGTGTTGCCGCCAAAAGAGCTTGCGAACTCGAGCAACGTCGCTGACTTCATGTACAACCTCGGTCAGGCGGTGTGGAAGGGCCTCGGCGGCAAGCTACTGATCGTCGCGCTCTTGCTGTCGACGGTCGCGACGCTCGAAACGACGCTCATCCAAGTGACGAGGACACTCTTCACGATGGGTCGCGACCGCACGCTCCCCAAGATCCTCGGCAGCACGCACCCGACGCGTAAAACACCTTTCGCGGCGACGGTGGTCGTCACGATCTTGTCGTTGCTGCTCTTCGTCGGCAGTCAGTACATCGGGTCCGTTGGGAACATCTTGACCGATGGCTATTACGCCATCGCCATTCAGATCTGCATCTACTACGGACTGGCCGGTCTCTCCGTCGTCATTCTCTACCGACGTCAACTCTTCAGTTCCGTTGGCAACTTCATCTTCATCGGACTCTGGCCCTTGGCCGGGGCGCTCTTCATGTTCTACCTGCTCTACGAAGCGATACCGACGCTCAACGGTGTTGAACTGGGTGTTGGTCTTGGCGCCATGGGGTTGGGCCTCATTCCCATGGCCTGGTACTGGTGGAAGGGTGCCCCCTACTTCAAGATGCCGTCGAAGCTTGACCGTCACGCTCAGTTGCTCGAACTGAATCAGATGGAGGAACTCCTCTAATCGACGAGCGGTTGCGGTGTGCGGCGCTCTAGTCGGAAGCCGGCCCGCGCCAGAGGTCGATGCCGCTATCGACGGCGTACTGGTCAATCCGCGCCAGTTCGTCGTCACTGAAGTCCACGTGGTTCAGTGCGTCGAGATTGCTGTCCATCTGTTCGACGCTGCTGGCACCGAGCACCACCGAGGTGACCGCGGGATTACGGAGCGCCCACGCAATCGCCATCTGCGACATTGACTGCCCACGATCGCGAGCAATAGCGGCGAGCGCGCGAACGTGGTCGAGATTGGCGTCGCTCAGCATGTCGGGCGACAGCGACGAATCGCTCTTCGAAGCCCGTGAACCCTCGGGTACGCCGTTCAAGTAGCGGTCCGTCAAGAGACCCTGGGCGAGCGGGGAGAAGGCAATGCATCCCACGCCCTGTTCGTCGAGGACGTCGAGCAGGCCGCCCTCGATCCAACGATTGAGCATCGAGTAGGAAGGCTGATGGATCAAGAGCGGCGTACCGAGATCACGCAGGATGGTGATCGCCTGCTTCGTGCGCTCGTCGGAGTACGACGAGATTCCAACGTAGAGGGCCTTGCCTTGACGAACGGCGGAGTCGAGCGCTCCCAATGTCTCTTCCATTGGCGTCGACGAGTCGAAGTGGTGGTGGTAGAAGATGTCGACGTACTCGAGTCCGAGACGCGTGAGACTCTGATCGAGAGAGGCGAGCAGGTACTTGCGCGAACCGAGGTCGCCGTAGGGGCCAGGCCACATATCCCACCCAGCCTTCGATGAGATGAGCAGTTCGTCGCGTCGACCTCGGAAGTCGTCGCGCAGAATCTTTCCAAAGTTGCTCTCGGCCGCGCCGTAGGGCGGTCCGTAGTTATTGGCGAGGTCGAAGTGCGTGACGCCGCGGTCAAATGAACGGCGCACGATTGCCTTCTGGACATCGAGTGCACGATCGTCGCCGAAGTTGTGCCAGAGGCCCAGTGAGATGGCCGGCAGCTGGATCCCACTTCGACCACAGCGGCGATAGGTCATGGTGTCGTAGCGAGTGGCCGCGGGAACGTAGTTCGTCATGCGCCAATGGTAACGGTGCGGCACGTTTCGCGAGCCCTGCGCGAGGCACGTTGAGTTCACCCCCACGTAATAAGTCACGACGTTTCCGTGGCTAGCGTGACGCTGATGGGGATGGTATTCGACGAGGACGTGACGGCCGCGTGGAATGAGATGTTTTCCTCACCGGGAACTCCTCGTGAGATTTACGCGCACCTCTTCGCCGAACTCGATCGGTACCAACCGGCGGAACTCCGACAACGCTCCGAGCAGCTGTCGCACACGTTCTCGGAACGCGGCGTGACCTTCGCGCACAGTGGTGAGGAGCGACCCTTTCCGCTCGACGTGGTCCCGCGGCTCATCGGTGCGCTCGAATGGGACCTGCTCGCGCGCGGAATTGCCCAACGGGTGCGCGCCCTCGAGGCGTTCCTCGCCGACATCTACGGCGAAGGGCGCATCTTCGCCGAACGGTTGATCCCCCGTTCGGTCGTGACGTCCAGTCCGCACTACTGTCGACCGGCCTACGCCATCGATCCACCGAACGGTGTGCGGATCGCCGTCGCCGGCATCGACCTCGTGCGTGACGAGATTGGCAACTTTCGCGTCCTCGAAGACAACGTACGCATTCCCTCGGGCGTGAGCTACGTCATCGAGAACCGTCGAGCGATGACCCAAACTTTCTCCTCACTCTTTTCGCAGCACCGCGTCCACCCCGTCGATTCGTACCCGGCCCACCTCTTCGCCGCGCTGCGTGCCGCCGCCCCACCGAGCGTGTCCGATCCCGTCGTCGTCGTGCTGAGCGCCGGCGTGCACAACGCGGCCTACTTCGAACACGTCCTCCTCGCGCGCATGATGGGCGTGGAGTTGGTGGAAGGTCGCGACTTACTCTGTCGCTCGAATCACGTCTACATGCGCACGACGAATGGCGAGCGCCCGGTCCACGTCATCTACCGACGCGTCGACGACGAGTTCTTGGACCCGTTGCAGTTCTATCCCGACTCCGTCATTGGCGTGGCGGGACTCGTAAACTGCGCACGCGCCGGCAACGTGGTCATCACCAATGGCATTGGCAACGGCGTCGCCGACGACAAACTCATCTACACCTACGTGCCCACGTTCATCCGCTTCTTCCTGGGCGAGGAACCACTGATTGACAACGTGGAGACCTACCGTCTCGAAGATCCCGAGGTGCGCGCCGAGGTGCTTGCTGCACTCGGTTCCTACGTGGTCAAGCCCGTCGACGGATCGGGCGGCAAGGGAATTGTCATTGGACCCCAGGCGAGTGATGAAGTGCTCGACGTGACCCGCGAAGCGGTGCTGGCGTCGCCCCGAAGCTGGATTGCCCAACGACCGGTCGCGCTCTCGACGCACCCAACGCTCGTGGAGGAGAACGTGAGTCCCCGTCACATCGACCTGCGTCCCTTCGCCGTCAACGACGGTCACGAGGTCTGGGTCCTGCCCGGTGGTCTCACGCGGGTGGCCCTCGGTGAAGGAGAACTGGTGGTCAACTCCTCGAAGGGTGGCGGATCGAAGGACACCTGGGTCCTCAACGACGAGTCGGTGCCGTACCGCGAATCACGAGTCGCGACCGTGCAACGTCAACGAACGACGAGTCCCCGTCAAAGCGACGGCCAGGTGGGGAGGGGCGACCAGTGAGCGAACGGGGAATGCTCTCTCGCTTGGCCGAGTCGCTCTACTGGATCGGTCGTTACCTCGAGCGGGCCGACGACACCGCGCGCATCGTCGACTCCTACGTGCACCGGATGGTCGAGGACCCCTTCAACGACGAAGACGCCACCTGTCGGTCCCTCTATTCAATTCTCGGCGTCGAGGTGGACGACGACGTCCCGTGCACGACCAGTGACACGCTCCAGCAGATCGTCTTTGACGTCGACAACCCCAACTCAATCGCGGGATCGCTCAGTGGCGCGTTCGAGAACGCCCGGCGGAGCCGCGACTTCATCTCATCCGAGATGTGGGTGGCGCTCAACTCCACGCGAAACCGCCTGCCCCAGATGGAGAACACGGCGCGCCGACTCGGTCCCTCCCAGTACCTCCTTTTCGTACGGGAACGGGCCGCGCTGATTGCTGGACTCAGTGACGCGACGCTCAGTCACGACGACGGCTGGCATTTCCTCGTGCTGGGGCGAAGCGTTGAACGCATTGACATGACGGCCCGCCTGCTGCGCGGAAGGGTCTTGAGTGAAGACCACGCCCCGGACTGGTTGGCCTTCCTCCGGGCCTGTGGCGCGATGGAGGCCTTCATGCGCAGTACGAGTGAGATCCACGACGCGAACGGCGTCGCCGCCTTCTTGCTACTCGACCGGCTCTTCCCGCGTTCGGTCCTGTTCTCGTTGAACCTCGCCGACACCTGTCTCTTCGAGATTCAGCCGAGCAGCCAGCGGATCGCGACCGCCGACGCTGCACGACAGAGCCTCGCTCGCGCGAGAGGACGACTCGAATTCATTGACGCCACGAACCTGCTCGATCAGTTGCCCGAACTCTTGGAGATGCTCGAAGAGACGTGCGTGCAGATCAACAACGCCGTCACCGACCGTTTTTTTCGCCACGAGGACTTCGTCGTGTGGTCGAGGGAGGGCGGGTTGTGACCGAGTCGCTGAGCCTCACCATTCGTCACCACACCGGCTTCACGTACGACGGCATCGCCAAGTCCTCCTACAACGAAGCCCGCATGACGCCCGTCAGTTCGGCCCATCAAGAGGTCCGGCACAGTCACCTCTCGGTGCAACCCGTCGTGCCCCTTTCGACACACGTGGACTACTTCGGCACGGCCGTCACCGCTTTCGACATTCAAGAGCCGCATTCAAAACTCGAAGTGGAGGCGAGGTCGAGCGTGGAGAGTCGGGCCGCGACGCTCGAGCCCGCGCTCTCGTGGGCCGATCTTCGTGAGCCAACGCTCGTCGACTTCTTTTCCGAGTACCTCTTGGAGACCGATCGCACGGTACTCGTCGGCGACGCGCTTCGTCCGATCGACGAATGGGCGAGGACCAATGACGTGCACGAGTGCGTGGACGCGGTCGGGGAGTACGTGCGGAACCGGATTACCTACGTGCCTGGGGCCACGTCGGTGTCGGCGACCGCGCAAGAAGCGTGGGACCAGAGCGTCGGCGTCTGTCAAGACATCACGCACGTCACGGTTGGGCTGCTGCGTTCGCTCGGTATCCCGACTCGTTACGTCTCGGGGTACCTCTATCCTTCCGATGACGCCGAAGTGGGCGTCACGGTCGCCGGTCAGAGCCACGCGTGGGTTGAGTACTTCGCCGGGAGTTGGACCGGCATGGATCCCACGAACGGAATTCGCGAGACGGAGCGCCACATCATCGTCGGTAGCGGGCGCGACTACGACGACGTCGCGCCACTGAAGGGCGTGTATCAGGGAGCGGCGGCGTCGAGTTTGGGCGTCATTGTCGAAATGAGCCGTTCCCACTGAGCTCGTCTAGTGACCAACCAGTTGTCGCGTCGAAATCTCAATCAGCGGATGTTGCCCCGGTTGAAGTGTGCGCAGCACGTGGAGCAGATCAACTTTTGGGATGCTCACGCATCCGGTCGTGGGATGGCCCCTGCTGACGTGCAAGAAAATGGCCGAACCGCGACCGGGCACGACGGGGGAGCGATTGTACGAAATGACCGCGAGGTAGTCGTACTGCGGAACTGTTTCCCAGAGAGCTTCGGAGTCGCCACTGAAGTGCGGTGACACGCCGCACGCGACGTGGACGAAGTGGTTGTAGAGGGCGGAGCGACTGTCCTCGTCCCACCAGTCACCGCAGATCAGGTGGTGGTAGGAAAAGTGGACGCCGGGATTGGGATCAACGCCGTACATCGTCGACTGAATAGCGAAGAGGCCCATCGGTGTCGCGAGGTCGCCCTCGCGCTTGTTCGCCGTGAGTCCGTTGAAACCAACGAACGCGCGGTACGGTCCGGCTGACTGGTGCCAACACCCGCCCACCCGCGAAAAGAGCTCGAGCGACGCCGTTGTCGATTTCGACGTCGCCGCAATGACCGTGATGAGTTGCTCACTTCCCCCCGTTCCGGTGATGGAGTCGACCGTGGCGTCACACGTCGGTGAAAGCGACGATCGAAGTGTGGTGGCGTTCGCACTGAACGGTGCGGCCATCGAAAGGATGGTGACCACAGCCAGCGAAAAGCCAGCCAGCGTTAGCCGCCGGTTGCCGAGAAGTGCTGGAAGTCCGGTGAATCGGTCCATCGTCCTCCCCACTGCCACCCTACGGAAGCGAAGGCGCTGTTGAGTGCGCCACCGACCTCGGCCATGCCCGGTCGAAGGTTGTGACGGTTCAGATAGTCCTTACCGGCGACGGGTTGAGCGACGCCATTGAATACGTAGGGATTCTGCACCGGATTGACGTCGATCGCTTCGCCGTAGGCGTGGACCGACCAGACGGATGTGCCGTTCGCTACCGCGTAGCGACAGTTGAACCCCGACGTATTGTCGGCCGCCATCGACGCAGGGTCCGAGCCCTTGAAGTGCGACTCCGGGATCATTGAATGGATGGGGAAACGGTGCGAGTACAGCGTCTGAAAGACGTGGATGACGGCTTGCGCCACCGACGCGTTCACCACTATGGAACCTCCGTCAGCGCGGCCGTTGAAACCGACGTACCGAACGTGAATGAGGCGAAGCTGCGTCGGCGCGACGGGACATCCGCGATGCCAGGACTTTCCGAGAGTCGCCGCAGTGACGGTCGACACGCTGACCACGAAGGGCGGAAGTGCAGCCGGTGATGCACCCGATGGCGTCACGCTTGAGAACGAACCCGCCGCTACCAGAACGACACACACGAATCGTAACGACCGTCGCCAACGCCCGGACGTTGAAGAAGTTCGCGTCATCGCTCCAGAGTACTTCGGGCACTTCGTCGCGTCGGCGGACACGCGCGGAATCAAGCGCCTCGTGACGCGGTAACTACACTTCGGTTATCACACTTCGACTTCGTTGCCGATCATGAGTAGAGCTCGCCCGGCGACCGGACGTGTGTGCACCGTCGCAGCGGTGGCGCTGCTCGTCGGGTCCGCCGCCGCGGGCGTCGCGAACTCGTCGGCGACGACGCTCGCCGAAAACTCCTGGACCGTTTATCACGGCGACGTGGCCGGTAGCGCAAGGGCAAAGGGGCTCTCGTTCGTCGACACCCGACATGCCAAGTGGACGTCGCCCGCACTCGACGGCCAACTCTACGGCGAGCCGCTTGTCTTCGGCAGCGACATTTACGTGGCGACAGAGAATGACACCGTCTACGCCCTCTCGTCAACAACCGGTCGAGTGGTCTGGCACCGTCACGTCGCGAGCGCAGTACCGTCGTCGCAACTGCCCTGTGGCAATATTTCGCCCGAGGTCGGCATCACGGGTACGCCGGTCATTGACAGCGGGCGCGACGAAATCTTCATCGTGGCCGACGAGATGGTAGGTGGCCATCCCGAACACGTGCTCGAGGGACTGAGTACCCAAACGGGCGCCGTACAAATGTCGCGCAACGTCGATCCGCCCGGTTCCGTGTCGGTGGCCCTCTTGCAGCGAACGGGACTCACCCTCGATAACGGTCGGATCATCTTCGGATTCGGCGGTAACTACGGTGACTGTGCCCCGTACCGGGGGCGAGTTGTCTCTGCCCCCGAAAACGGTGGACGCATCAACTACTTCACGGTCGACGGGGCGAGCGGCGAGAGCCAAGGGGCAGTGTGGATGGGCGGAGCGGCTCCGACCATCGACGCGAAGGGCAACGTGTGGGTGAGTGTCGGCAATGGGTCGGTCAACCAGAGCGGCCAACACTTCGACGACAGCGATTCGGTGCTGGAACTCACTTCGTCCATGCAATTACGACAGTATTTTGCACCGAGTTCGTGGGCTCAGAACAACGGAAGCGATCTCGACATGAGTATGGCGCCCGCTCTGCTCAGTGACGGTCGGGTCGTGATTGCGGGCAAGTCACGCATTGTTTATCTCCTAAACGGCCGCCATCTCGGTGGCATTGGTCACCAGCAGTCGAGCCTCACGTCGGGATGCGGCGATGACGTCGACGGCGGCGGAGCAGTGAACGGGACGACGGTGTATCTACCCTGCGCCGCGGGCACGATCGCACTTCGTGTCAGTTCGACCGCTCCTGCGCTTCGCGTGCTCTGGTCGGCTTCGTCGGGTGGGGGACCACCAATCATCGCGGCGGGACTGATCTGGTCCATTGGGCAAGATGGCACTCTCTACGGCCTCAATCCTTCGACCGGTGCCGTACACCAGCAGATCAGTATCGGCGCGCCCATCAACCACTTTCCGACGCCGAGCGTCGGCGACGGGCTCCTGCTCGCTCCGAGTGCAAATCGTGTGGTGGCCCTTCGGATGTTCGACGCGGGCTAGTTGCAGGTCACGTGTCCCGACGGCGTTGAAGTGCACACCGTCGTGACGGTGACGGGAGCAGTGGTGGGGGGCGTATAGGGAACCGTGGTGACGGGGGCCTTCGCCACGGTTGTTGGGGGTGCCGTGGTAACGGGAGGAGCCGTGGTGCGCACAATCGGCGCAGTGGTCGGTACGGTCGCGTTGCCCTTCGCCGGCGTCGACGGACGAGTCGTCGGGGTCGCCGATGGATGGGTTGTGGTCGGCGATGAACCGCCCGTTGACCCGGAGGACGAATGTTTGGTCGCACCGGTGCCGTGGGAGGGCCCTCGAGGAACAGAGGTTGTCGACGTGGTCGCGCTTTGTAGAGCCGGCACGGTGGTCCCCGTGACGGAGGTCGCGGCAATCGCCGCACTGGCTTCGTGAGCGAAGTTGCTGATGCAGAAACCTGAGACGATCCCCGAACCAACGAAGATCATCTGGGTGAGTTGGCGCACTCGAGTGAATCGGTGCCGTCGAAGTTGGGGCGTGATCAGTACTTCCTTCATCGCCCACCCCTGACGTTGCTTGCGCTAGCCATCATCAGATCCGCCGCCGCCGCCATCATCACCGTAATGTGGGCGAGTCGTTGTCGTCACGACGACGCCTGGCGTGGTCGTGGTGGTCGTTGACGTCGTCGTCGTCGTCGTGGACGTCGTCGTCGTCGCGGGCACCGTTGTGGTGGTGACCTCGACGGTGGTCACAGGATCATCTGACAGCGCGACGACGTGCGTCGGTGGGGAACTGACTGCGAGAGGCGACGTGGTGTGTACTGCGGTCGTGCGCACCCGACCGGTCGCTAAATGAGTTATCACCGTTGTCGCGGTGACGGTCGGTCCCGCACTCACGTGTGACGGCGGCGCAACGACTCGGTCGACCACGACAATTGATGCGGCGAGGGCGAGCGTGACGGTAGCGGTCGTTATCCACGACGTGAAGGCACGCAGCCGTCCCATCAATCCTCCTCATGTCCCGTTGACGCACGCTGGCCCGGACCTGCACTCTGTCAGTCGAAAATCAACGAGCGCTCAAAACCGAGACAGCGACATGAAAACCGTGAGCGCGGCATCGATCTGTTGACGAGACGAGTATCAAATCAGTTGAGAACAGTATGAAACGTCGCGCCGTGTCATTCAATACGAGGATCATGAAGATTTTCTTACAATCACGTAGTGGCGTAGCTCGAGGTCACGCAACTTCCGAGTTCCGCCCGGGAGCGACGTACGAACACGGCCGGGGCCCGCGTCCACACTCCGGTGGGATTCCTAGGATGCAGCAATGGATCTAGAACTGACCGACCGTGCATTCCTGATCACCGGCGGAACCGATGGACTCGGTCTCGCCCTCGCGCAACGCCTCGTCGCCGAAGGAGCACGGGTGGCGGTCTGCGGACGAGACGAAGAACGGCTCGCGCGGGCGCAGGACCTACTCGGATCCGACGCGTTGTGTTATTCGGCCGACGTCACCAACGCCGGACAACTCGACGAGTTCATTGCGACGACATTGACACGGTTTGGCCGACTCGACGGCGCCGTCAACAACGCGGGGCGATCGGCCGGAACGTCCATTGCGGATTCGAAGGATGACGAGTGGCGTGAGGACTTCGAGCTGAAGGTGATTTCCGCCCTCCATACCGCTCGTCACGTGTTGCCGGCACTCGAGGTCACACAAGGTTCGATCATCAACGTGCTTGCGATTCTCGCGCGCACGCCCTACGCCGGCACGACGCCCTCGTCGGCTACTCGCGTGGCCGGCCTGGCGCTCACCAAGTCGCTGGCGAACGAGGCGGGCCTGCGCGGCGTACGCGTGAACGCGATTCTGATCGGACTCATTGAATCGGGTCAGTGGGTTCGTCGCGCGGCCGAGGAAAATCTCACCGTGGAGGAGTACTACGCGAAGACGTCAACGGGTTCGCGAATCCCTCTCGGTCGATTCGGTCGGGCCGACGAGTTCGCCGACCTCGCCGCGTTTCTGCTCTCACCCCGCGCGAGCTATCTCACCGGCATTGGTATCAGCATTGACGGAGGACTTTCGCCCGTAATTTGACGACGCCCCATCGCCGTCGCAATCCCGTAGGCTTTCTTTACGTGTCTGTGCACCTAATGAAGCGTGCGGCGGTGTTCGCTACAGCCTTGCTGGTCTGCTTCTCCAGTCTCATTGAACTGCCCGCGAGTGCTTCGACGACGGTGCCCGCGACGTCCGTCGGCTTCGACGTCAGTTTCCCCCAGTGCACGAGCACGCTGCCCGCTGCTCCCGGACTGGCGGTCGTGGGCGTGAACAATGGCAAGAACTTCACCGTCAACAAGTGCCTCGCGAAGGAATTGACCTGGGCGAAGACCGCGACCAACGGCGCCCCGGCCTTCTACGTCAACTCCGGCAATCCCGGCCCGGTGAATGACACCGCGTGGCCCACGAGTCAGGCGGCCCCCAAGGTCTGTCACGGCGCCAACTCGGCGGCCTGTTCGTACGACTACGGCTGGAACGCCGCGCGGGCCTCCTACGGTGCGGCGGTGCGGGCCGAAAGCACCGACGGCTCCCCGTCGGGCGCGGCCGCCGCCAAGGCGGCGAACTGGTGGCTCGATGTGGAGACCGCCAATCCCTGGGAGGCGCGCGTCACGATCAACGGAGCGACCACCTTGGCGTACACCAACGATCAGGCGTCGGTACTCGGCATGGCTGGCTATCTCGCCAGTATTGGTGTGAAGTCCGTGGGTATCTACACGGCGACGTCGATGTGGCGAGCAATCATGGGACTGAACGTAACGGCGTTCTCCGCGTACTCCCTGTGGATCCCCGGTCCCGGTTCCCTCGCCACCGCTGAGGCCCAGTGCGCCGTACCTTCCTTCCTCGGTGGCCGAACCGGCATGGTCCAGTATCCGTCGTTGGGACTGGACGGTGACTACGTGTGCGGGCTGTTGAATACGCCCGCGACGGTCTCGGTACCACTCAGTGGTTCGTCCACCGTGAGTGATCAGGTGCTGGTCACCAACAACAACGGACCGGTGACGTTCACCGAGCTCTCGGGTGCACCGTCACTGGTCGTCAGCGCGTCCGGTCTGGTGACCGCGAGCGGTCCGCTCGCGGTGGGTTCGTACGTCGCGACCGGGACCACGGTTGACGCCGAAGGCAACA
>DATCFS010000034.1:0-4857 GCA_036509375.1 Acidimicrobiales bacterium | reverse complement strand
CGCGCCGCTGCCCTTCCGAGTACGGCGTCGATTTGGGCTAACAAGGCAACGATGTTGTACGGCTTGGTGACGTAGCCGAGCACACCCAGCTCTTGCTCATTGGATTGGGGGCGCGCGGTGTCGCCGGAAATGATGACGACCGGTGTATGCAGCGTCTTGGCGCAACTACGCAATCGTTGCAGCACCTCTTCGCCGTTCATATCGGGAAGGTTCCGGTCGAGCAAGATGAGGTCCGGACTTTCCTGTTCGGCCATCTCGATCGCGTCGGCCCCGAGTCGCGCCTCCACGAGTCGAAGTGCAGGTCGCAACCTGAATACGCTGCGCATCAGTTCGCGATTCAGCGTTTCGTCTTCCACGTACAACACGGTGGACGTTGGTTCTATTGGACTTCTCATTGAGCCTCCACTTCGAGCAGGATGGTATTCACAAGATTGATCAGTCGATTTACGTCGATTGGCTTCGTTTGAAGGTCCCTCGCGCCGAGTGCGGCGAAGTGTGCCGGCCGGGAGGAGATATCGGCCGTCAACATGACGACCGGTACGGCCTTGGTGTGCCTATCGAGTTTCAATTGGCGAAGGACCTCTTCGCCCGAGATGTCGGGCAAGTGGATGTCCAAGAGGACCATCGAAAAGTCACCAGTGCGAGCGAGCTCGAGGCCGAGACTCCCTTGGATCGCCGCGACGACAGTCACGTGCTTCAAACTGCCAAGGGCGTCCTCGATGAGCTCGACATTGGCGAGATTGTCCTCGATATAAAGAATTGTGTGACTTCGCGTCAGTCGCGGGCCCTCGTTGCTCCGCCCTTCGACCGGTTCCGGCGCGCCCTCAAAGATGTCGTCGATGGCAGGTTTGAGGAGGTCCGACTGACTCCTCGGCACCGTCAGAAGAAACGTCGAGCCGGACGGCGACGTCGATTCGAGCGTGAGGTCGCCGTCCATGGCGTGGGC
Organism: Acidimicrobiales bacterium; assembly: GCA_036509375.1. Lineage (GTDB taxonomy): Bacteria > Actinomycetota > Acidimicrobiia > Acidimicrobiales > RAAP-2 > RAAP-2. The sequence goes on along the minus strand of DATCFS010000034.1, from coordinate 3,911 downwards.
GAGTGCTCTTGAAAGTGACAGTCCGAGCCCACTGCCCTCGACGCCGGTACTGTCAGCGCCCAGTCGGTTGAAGGGGACGAAGAGTTCGTTGCGTCGATGTTCCGGTACGCCGGGCCCAGAGTCGGACACCCGAATCAACTGCTCGCCGTTGACGCGTTCGGAGGAGATGGTGACCGAGCCGTTCGGCCGGTTGTACTTTACGCCGTTGGACAAAAGGTTGAGGAGAATCTGTTTCATGCGTTGCGCGTCAACGTGCGCCCACTCATCGTCGTCGATGGCGACGTTGAGAGTAATACCGGCATGGTCGTAGAGGCCCGTGACCAATTGAACCGAGCCGGCGAGGACGGCACTCAATTGCACCGGTTCAAGGGAGAGTCCGATTTGACCGGCTTCCACCCGACTGATGTCGAGCACTTCGTTGATGAGGTCGAGGAGGTGCCCGCCGGCCAGACTGATCTGGTTGACGCGCATGGCCGGCTCGCCGACGAGTTCGTCCATCTTGAGCAGTTGGGTGAAACCGAGAATGGCGTTCAGCGGAGTACGGAGTTCGTGACTCATTCGAGAGAGGAACTCGCTCTTGGCTCGGTTCGCACGCTCGGCCTCCTCACTGGCGATACGAATCTTCTCCTCGGCGAACTTGAACTCGGTCAGGTCGCGCGCGGAGGCGAAGACGCCCAGCAGATTGTCGTTCTCATCGAAAAATGTCGTGCCGTTGTACGAGACGATCGTTTCGACGCCACCGTCGGTCCGGGCGGTGAGTTCGTAGTCCGTGGCGCGTCCCGTCTGAAGGGCGAGCCGAATGCCCTCGTCGGCGGCGTCGGCGTCCACGAAGTGATCGCGGAACGGTGAGCCGATTAACTCCTCGTGGCCCCGGCCGGTGAGCATCTCCATCTGCTGGTTCACGTCGGTAATGTTGCCCAGCGCGTCGGTGGTCATGAGCGCATCGACGTTGGATTCGAATAACGAGCGAGTGTAGAGCTGTTGCGAGTGCAGTTGACGTTCGAGGTCCTTCTGTTGGGTCACGTCGCGGGCCGACGCGATCATCCCCTGGAGCTTGCCTTCGTGATCGTGGAAGATCGAGGCGTTATAAGAGACCTCGGTGAGGTCGCCGTTTCGAGAGCGAGCTATCAACTCGTAGTTCGTGACCCGACCGTCCTGCAGCACCTGACGAATGCCTTCTTCTGCAGCGAGTGGATCAGTGAAGTGGTCCTTGAACATGGTGCCGATTAACTCTTCGCGGGTGCGACCGGCCAGAACCATCATCTGCTCGTTCACATCCGTGATAGTGCCGAGTGGGTCCGTCGTCATCAGGGCGTCGATATTGGACTCAATGAGTGAGCGGGTGTAAAGCTGTGTGTCGGCCAACGCCTTAGCGAGACGTTGTTCGTCCGCAATGTCCTTGGCAATCAACAAGTACCCGACGACTTGACCGCCAAGGCCGAGTCGTGGCGTTTCGACGAGTCGAAGGGGGAAGGTTTCACCGGATTTCCTCCGACCGGTGACCAGGCCCTCCCATTTTCCGCTTCGCATGGCCTCTTCGGCGATCGTGCCGGAGACGCCAGCCTTGATGTCCTCGTCGACGAAGAGAGCCGAGGCCGGTAATTCGCCGATGGCTTCATCTGGTTCGTAGCCGAAGAGGATCAACGCACCCTGATTCCAGAGGCGGATGCACCCATCGAGGTCAGTCGCGATGATTGAGTATTCAGTCGAGGCCTCCAAAACCCCACTGATGAAGTTCGACGCATCGTCGAGATCCTGAAATGTCGACGCATCGAATAGTTTCGAGTCCACCGCCACGGCGTCCTCCAGACTGGTTACCGACGTAACCAGTTAAACGCCTGATTTCACGAACTTGCCCTGGGCGGTTCAAAGTTGTTGGAATTTGTATATCTCGGAGATAGGAAATGCGGCGCTGATACGTGCGCCGCCGTGCGACAACTTCACGTCCATACCCACGTGTCCGTTCATCGAACGGCGATTGGCCGCCGGTAGGGTTTATCAATGCAATCGTCCGGCAATGGGATCACCTCGCTCATTGTGATTGCCGCAATGGTCTTCATTTCGACCGAGACGAGAAAAGGGCGACGTAATTCGACCAACGTCGCCTTGGTGAAACGTGAACGGCTTCGCCCGCTCTCCATCACGTTGGTTGATCCGTTGATATCTCTGGTGCTTATCGGTCAGATCTTCTGGCATCTCGCGTCGACCAACATTGGTCACGTTCTCTGCGCCCTGTTGGGCGCTCCCTTCGGTGTCGCGATTGGTTGGGCGAGGGCCCGGGTGATGTACGTACGCGCGATTCCCGACATCAAGAGCGTCATTCTGCGCCGCAGCGGGACCGAATACGCCCTACTCGCACTTTTGCTGGGCCTTCGCATCGCAGAAGACTCGGTGACCAACAACCGCTCCGGATTTGCCTCGTTTGCGTTGACCGCGTTGATCTCACTCGCGGTTGTCGAAGCCTTCTCCCGAACGGGCTTTATCGTGCAGAGATATTGGAGAGAAAAGGCCGCGCCATTCGAATATTTGCCGCCGCCGCAGCAAATAGATCCGTAGACGGCGCGCCAGTCGAGGTCTACAGACTGATTGAAACGAGTGGGAACCGGCACTACATTTGGCGCCATGTCAACGACCGAAGAACAACGTGATGCCTACGAATCGGCGCACGCTCGAATTGACGCGCTGGTGAGGACCCTTAACGACGAACAGCTGGCAACCAATGTCCCGTGTTGTCCACAGTGGACCGTGAAGGATGTCATCGGACATCTCACGGGCGTCCTGGAGGACCGAGTGGCGGGACGGATGCCGACGGGAGGCTTCGGTGACTGGACGAATGCGCAAGTTGAGCGTCACCGCGGCGAGTCGCTCGAAAGCGTACTCAGCGCGTGGAACGCCCTGCCAAAGGAGATCAGCGACGCGCCACCTTCTTTCGCCTCGCTGTCCTTTGACGTGGTCACTCACGAACACGACATCAACCACGCACTCGGCGTTGCCGGTAACCGGTCTAGTAGTTCAGTCCGCGTCGGCGCGGAGCGCGCGAGAGGCCGGATGAGTTCGATGTTGGTCGACGGTGGGGCGCCCGGTGTGGTGGCGACGACGGAGGACGGGACTCATCACGTCGAAGGTGCGTTGGCGCCCATCGAACTAGCAACGTCGCGTTATTCATTCATGCGATTGACGACCGGTCGGATGAGCCGACAGCAGGCTGAGGCATTGAACTGGACGGGCGACCCGACCGCGGTCCTCGAGGCTCTCTTTGCCGACGGATTCTTCACCCTTCAACCGCGCGACGTGATCGAAGCGGAACTTCCTAGTTAGCTCGCTACGAAGGTGTGCCCGTCGCGGTCCCGTTCCTCGAAATGAATACGGGCGGGCGTTTTTCGATGAACGCGGAGATTGATTCTTGCGCGTCGGGAATCTGACTCGCCGCCGCCATCACGTGCGTTGCGAAGTCGTAGGCGTCGGACTGGGTCATCGCCATCTGCTCATAGAAGGCCAACTTGCCAATACCCTTGGACTCGGCGCTGCCTCGGGTCACTCGACGGACTAGTTTTCTCGTCGCGTCGTCGAGTTCACCCATGGGTACGACGACGTTGACGAGTCCCCACGACTCAGCAGTACGGGCATCGATCGGATCGCCGCTCATTGCCATCTCGAGGGCGCGCTTGCGCCCGACGCACCGACCGACGGCGACCATCGGCGTCGTGCAAAAGAGACCGCCCCGGCCGCCAGGCGTGCAGAAGGTGGCTTCTTCGGCCGCCACCGCAACATCGGCCGTGGCGACGAGTTGACACCCGGCCCCAGTCGCCAACGCGTGCACCCTCGCCACCACCGGCTGAGGGATTGACTGGATCGTGGTCATCAGGTTGGTGCAGACACCGAAGAGATGCTCCACCGACGCGACACTCTGC
>DATCFS010000033.1:0-6707 GCA_036509375.1 Acidimicrobiales bacterium | reverse complement strand
ATCGCGCGATTGAGACGCTCCCCGCTCAGTTGTTCGGTGACGTAGGGCTTACCGAGGAATATTCGCTTGAGCCGGTAGCCGAAGGACTCGGGATAGACATCTGCCAGGTTGGCGTGCGACGTCAGAACCAGTGAATTATTGGATATCTGTTTATCGGCTTCTGACACTCACACGATACTAAGCGAGGCGTTCCACGAACCTTGGTGACGCGGTCCGAGCCCCGCTTCGTACTTGCACCTCTAATCCCAAGTGTGTTCTGATGACGGGGTGCATATCGTTGTCGTCGGTTGTGGCCGAGTGGGTTCAGAGCTCGCCATGCAACTCTCAGAAGAGGGTCACTCCGTCGTCGTCGTCGACAAATCGCGCGACGCCTTTCGCCGTTTGCACCATTTTCACGGGAAAACCCTCGTCGGATCGGGCTTCGACCGCGACGTCCTCTTCCAGGCCGACGCTCGTCGAGCGAACGCGTTGGCGGCCGTCACGAGCGGCGACAACACCAACATCCTGTGCGCGCGAATCGCGCGCGACAACTACGAAATCAAGAACGTTGTCGCGCGCATCTACGACCCGGCGCGCGCCGACATCTACATGAAACTTGGCATTCCCACCGTCGCCACCTCACTCTGGACGACCCAGCAAGTGAAGCGCTGGCTGTTACCCGCCGACGACTCCATTGAGTGGACGGCCAGTTCGGGAGCGATGCACCTCATCGAACGCATTGTGCCCGACGTGCTCGCGGGCAAACCAATCAATTCGTACGATCACGGTGAAAGCATCCGCGTGGTCGGCGTCATCCGCGGTGGGCAGGGGCGCGTCAACGTTGAGGGTCTGTTCGCGCAAGAGGACGACATTCTCGAGTACCTCGTCACCACCGAGGGCCTCGAAGAGCTGCAGGGCCTCATCAAGAGCGGCCTTCGATGAGAGTCATGATCGCCGGCGGCGGTTCGGTCGGTACGTCCATTGCACTCGACCTCATCGACCGACACCACGACGTCACGCTCCTCGAACAAGTGAGCGCGACGGCGGAGCGACTGAAGTCAATGCTGCCCGGCGTCAACGTAATGGCCGCCGACGCCTGCGAGTACGCGAGCCTCGCCGAGGCCGATCTTCGAAGTGTCGACGTCGTCATTGCCGCCACCGGTGACGACGAGGACAACCTCGTCATCAGTTGGTTGTCGAAGCAGGAGTTCGGCGTGCCCCGGGTCATCAGTCGCATCAACAATGCCCGCAACGAATGGCTCTTCAACGAGAGTTGGGGGGTCGACATCTCCGTGTCGACACCGGCGCTGATCACGTCGCTGGTCGATGAAGCCGTCGAAGTGGGCGCCATCATCAAACTGATGGACCTCGCCCAGGGTCGCATGCGCCTCATCGAGGTGACCCTCGCGTCGGATGCACCCGCGGTCGCCAAACACCTCACCCTCGACGAGCTCCGTTTACCCGACTCGGTCCGGGTCGTCGCCGTCGTGCGAAGCAGCCAGCCCATGGTGCCGTCGCCGACGATGCACTTCCTCGAACACGATCACGTGATCTTGATCACCCGGGCCGACGCCACGCAGGAGTGCGCCTCGGCCTTCATTGCTTAAAGGGGCGACGGGGCCTGATTTTCGAGCGGACCTAGCATGGAGACGTGCGGGCCGCTTTTTTTGATCTTGATAAGACGGTCATCGCGAAGTCGTCGCTCGTCGCTTTCGGCCCGGAATTCCACGCCCGCGGCCTGTTGCATCGACGCACGTTGGTCTGGGCCGTCTTCAGTCAGATGCTGTTCATGCGATTTGGCGCCGACGACGAAAAACTGACGAAAATCCGCGAGTCGGTCCTCGGCATCACGAAGGGCTGGGACCACCTCGAGGTGAAGCGGCTCGTGGCCGAAACCATCAACGACGTCATTGAGCCGCTCATTTACGAAGAGGCGCTCGAACTGATCGACCACCACCTCGCCCAACGCGACGAGGTCTGGCTGGTGAGTATGTCGCCGGCCGAGATCGTCGAACCGTTCGCCGAACTGCTCGGGATCACCGGCGCCATTGCCTCACGGGCCGCCATCGACGCCGACGGCAAGTTCACGGGTGCGATGGAGTTCTTCGCTCAGGGCGAGAACAAGGCCATCGCCATCCGCGAACTGGCCCAGGCGCGCGACATCGATCTCTCCGAGTCCTACGCCTACTCCGACTCCGTCACCGATATTCCGATGCTCGAAACGGTCGGCCACGCCTACGCCGTCAACGCCGATCGTCATCTCGCGAGAGTCGCCCACGAGAATGCGTGGCCGTTACTCAGTTTCACGCACCCGGTCCGCGCGCACGACCGCTCAAAGTCGCACACGCCCTTCCTGCTCAGCGCCATCGTGATCGGCGCCGCGGCCGTTCTCGGCCGCATCAGTTACCAGAAGCGCTAGAGCGTCAAGAGGTCGCGCGCACCGGTGTCGGACGAAGGGTGACGCAACTTGCTCATCGCCCGAGCTTCGATTTGGCGGATTCGTTCGCGGGTCAGATTCATTTCGGCGCCCACGTCTTCGAGGGTGCGAATCTCGCCCGCGCCGTCGAGACCGAAGCGCATCCGAAGGATCTTCTGCTCGCGCTCGTCGAGTGGTTGGAGGAGCTTCTCAATCGCGGCCGGCATCATCTTCACGGCCGCCACGTCGAACGGCGACTCGGCCGAACGGTCTTCGACGACGTCACCGAGTTCGGCGTCGCCGTCTTCACGCAGAGGCTCGGACAGTGAGATCGGTTCGGAGCGGAATCGCAGCGCCTCGATCAACTTGTCCTCGGGCATCTCGCACTCGTCGCACAGTTCCTTGATGGTCGGAGGTCGACCGAATTTCAACTCGAGACGCGACTGCGCCTTTTGGACGCGCGCCAGCGTGTCGCCGGCGTGGACCGGGAGTCGGATCGTTCGTCCCGTGTTGGCAATGCCGCGCGTGATGGCTTGGCGAATCCACCAGGTGGCGTAGGTCGAGAACTTGAAGCCCTTGCGCCAGTCGAACTTCTCGACCGCGTGCATGAGACCGAGGTTGCCCTCTTGGATCAGGTCGAGGAGCGGAAGTCCCGAAGCCTGATATTTCTTGGCAATCGAGACGACCAGACGGAGGTTGGACTGGACGAAGTCGCGTTCTGCCTGATCACCACGGTGAACGGAACGCTTGAGGGCCAATTTCTTGCTGGGCGTCAATTTGATCTTCTTGTCGGTCTCGGCGCCATCGAGTTCGGCCTTCGCTTCGCGGCCCTCTTCGATCGTCTGGGCCAGGCGCACTTCATCGTCCTTGGTCAGAAGGGTGTATTGACCAATGTCGGACAGGTAGAGACGTACGAGGTCCTCATCATCCCTATCTACGCGATCTTTTGCCATGGAACTCCCTTGTGATGCCCGACACCGGAAAGTCCGGTACTACTAGTTATACGGGGATAAGCAACTTAATGGCTCACGCCCAGACTTTCAGCGTTTCCCGCGTCGTCGAGGGTGTTACCCAGGTCGAGCGCGGCCGCCTGCCAGGCCGGATCGTCAATTGGAGACTGGTGTTTCGCGCTCTCGCCGGTCGCCACGATCTCGGCGACGACCATCTGCGACCCGTGGTTGAAGAGTTCGCGCAGGTCCCCGCCCTCGACGAGTGCGTTTCGGGCGTCGAGCAGTGAGACCAACAACCGCGGTCCCACGACCATGGCCATGGCGTAGAGGGTCATGGCGCCCGAGTCGTCGTAGTTAGCAGCCTGTCGCAGGACGGCCTCGAGTACCGCGGGACCCTTTAGATCGCTGGCGTCCAGACTCTCGCGCAGTTCGAGGGCGAGTTCGCCGAAGGCCCGGGCCATCTCGAAGGTTCGTACGACGTAGGCGTCGTTGGTGAACGTCGGTGCACTTTCGGCGAGCACCATATAAATGGTGTCGTAACAGGAGAGGAGATGGGCCGCCATCTCCTCGTTCGTCGCCATTAGATGGTCTCGGGACGAAATCCGTTGGTGATGGGCATACGTCGGTCGCGACCGAACGCCTTCTTCGAAATCCGAACGCCCGGCGGCATCTGACGGCGCTTGTACTCACTACGGTCGACGAGCCGAGTGATCTGCAACACCAGCGCCGGGTCGTGACCACTGGCGATCATCGTCTCGGCCGTGGCGTCGTCTTCGACGTAGAGCTCGAGGAGGGGGTCCAGCACGTCGTAGGGCGGGAGTGACTGGTCGTCGCGCTGATCCGGGCGAAGTTCGGCCGACGGCGCCTTTTCCAACACCGACTGGGGAATCGGCTCGGGGTCACCGTCCTTCGTCGCCACGTCGTTGCGGAACCGGCAGAGTTCGTACACGAGGGTCTTCGGCACATCCTTGATGACGGCGAAGCCGCCGACCGAGTCGCCGTAGAGCGTCGAATAGCCGGTCGCCATCTCGGACTTATTGCCGGTCGTCAGCACGATCGCTCCCGAATCGTTGGAGATCGCCATCATCATCACGCCGCGGATCCTCGACTGAAGGTTCTCATCGGTGACCCCGCTCGGCTCGCCGTCGAGCGTGCTCGCGAGCATCGAGCCGAACGCCTGATGGGCGCCCTCAATCGGCAGCGTCGTGATTTCAATGTCGAGCCGACGCGCCAACTCCTCGGCGTCGGACACGGAGTGGTCCGAGGAGTAGCGACTCGGCATCGTGAAGCCCCGCACCGCGCGAGCGCCGACCGCGTCGACGGCAATCGCCGCCACGAGCGACGAGTCAACACCACCCGACAGCGCGATGATCGCGGTTCGAAAACCGTTCTTGCGCAGGTAGTCGCGCGTCCCCATTACGAGGGCCTGGTAGACCTCCTCCACTTCCGAGAGTGGTTCGGCGATGCGGTTTACGTGCAGTGCGGTCAGTCGCGTCTCGTCGCGGGCGTAGGCGATCGCCAAGGGGACGCCCGCTGTCGATGCGCGCGCCCCGATCTCACAGACGAGCAGTTCCTCGTTGAAGGCCGTGGCGCGCGCGATCACGTCGCCCTGTGCGTTCACGACGACACTCTGGCCGTCGTAGACCAACTCGTCTTGTCCGCCCACCAGATTCACGTACGCAATGGGGCAGTTCGTTTCGATGGCGCGTTCGCGCAACATCGCTTCGCGCTCCTCACGTCGACCCCTCGCGTACGGCGAGGCGTTGGCGACGACCAGCATCGTCGCACCCTGGCGCGCCAGTTCGGCCGCCGGACCGTTGCTCGTCCAGACGTCTTCGCAGATCAAGAGTCCGACGCCCACCCCCTGCACGTTGAGAATCGTGTGCGGTCCGACGCCGGGATGGAAGTACCGAAGCTCGTCGAAGACGTCGTAGTTGGGCAGCAGGCGCTTGGTCGCGATGGCGACGACCCCGGCGTCCGAAAGAGCGACCAGCGCGTTGGCGATGTGCGGGGTCGCGAACTCGCCGAAGGCCGGACGGGCCACGTCACGACCGTCGCTCGACGGTGCCAACGCCACTTCACCGAGCCCTTCGCTCACGACGGTCCCCACCAGCACGGGGGGCACGTTGTCCAATAGGGCCATCTCGATGAGGGCGACGCGCGAGGCCTCGATAAAACCCTCCTTGAGTAGGAGATCCTCTGGCGGATAGCCCATGAGGGAGAGTTCCGGTGTCAGGACGAGGTCGGCGCCGGCCGAGGCCGCTTGGGTGCGAAATCGGCCCAGCGTTTCGACGTTTTGCGCGAAACCACCAACGACGGCGTTCATTTGAGCCATGGCGAGTCGGATCACGGGCACACTGTGAGCCTACCGTTACGGCCAGGAAATCACTCTGACGAACGTTCACACGCGGTTAACAAAAGTAGGGGTTGGGCAGGGTCGCGCTCCGCCAGACTGGTTCGGAACGCGTGCGCTGCACGATGACATGCTTAAAGGAGCGACCTTGTCGTATCAGGCCGAATACATCTGGATTGACGGGACCGAGCCCACGCGCAAATTGCGTAGCAAAACCAAGATTGTGGCGAACGGCAAGAAGCCGCCGATGTGGGGTTTTGACGGGTCCAGCACCAACCAGGCGACCGGCAAGTTCTCGGACTGCGTACTGATTCCGGTCTTTACGTGTCCCGACCCGCTGCGCGGTTCGAACGACGTGCTCGTCATGTGCGAGGTGCTGAACGCCGACATGACGCCGCACGTGACGAACGAACGGGCCGCGACGGCCCTGACCGCAAAGAAGTACGCGAGTTTCGAGCCCAAGTTCGGTATTGAGCAGGAGTACACGTTCTTTCAGAACGGTCGCCCCTACGGCTGGCCCGACGAGGGATTTCCCGCTCCGCAGGGCCCGTACTACTGCGGCGTCGGCGGCGACAAGATGCCCGGACGTGACATCGTCGAAGCCCACACGTTGGCGTGCATGCGCGCCGGCCTCGGCATCGAAGGCACGAACGCCGAAGTGATGATGGGTCAGTGGGAGTTCCAAGTCGGCATCCTCGGACCGGTCGAGATCGGCGACCAACTCTGGACTGCCCGTTGGCTCTTGGAGCGCATCGCCGAGGAGTTCGAAGTGGACGTGAGTTTCGACGCCAAGCCCATCAAGGGCGATTGGAACGGTGCCGGTGCACACACGAACTTCTCGACGAAGCAAATGCGCGCCGTCGGCGGTTACGCGGCGGTCATCGCCGGTGCCGAAGCGCTCGGCACGAATGTGACTGAGCACATCTCGAACTACGGCGTCGGCATCGAAGAGCGCCTCACCGGCGCGCACGAAACGGCGCACTGGTCGAAGTTCTCCTATGGCGTCTCG
>DATCFS010000032.1:0-11432 GCA_036509375.1 Acidimicrobiales bacterium | reverse complement strand
TGGCTCGCCGACGCTCGGGCCGGGAGTCGGTCAAAGTACCGACTGACGACGTACGAGGGAACGGCCGCGATGAGGATGATCACGAGGGCGAATGGTGCCGCCTGTCCGTACGACAAATTCTGTTGGTAGGCCCAGAACTGTGTGGAGAGTGTTTGGACGTTGGTGGGGATGAGCAACAGTGTCGCCGTCAGCTCAGTGATGGTGGCGAGGAAGACGAGACAGAACGACGCCGCGAGGCCGGGACCCGCGATCCGCATCGTGACCCGTAGAAAGGCGCGTCGACGAGATTGACCGAGGGACCGGGCCGCCTCTTCGAATCCGACCGGGATGTGGACGATCGATGCCCGCACGCCGACCAGCGCGAGCGGGAAGAAGAGAATCGAATAGGCGAGTATCAAGAGCGGTGTCGTCTGATAGCCGAAACTATTGGCGTAGTGCTCAGTGAAGTAACTGAGCGCGAGCGCGATCACGAGTCCCGGCATTGCCAGTACGAGGTACGTACTGCGCTCCAAGAGCCGAGCCTTCACGCTGTCGTGACGAACTGCGAGGAGTGCCACGGGAACTGCGCCGATCGTCGCGATGATGCCGGCGCACACGCCAAAGAATGCCGTGTGCAGACCGGCATTGAGAATCGACGTTCCACTGAGGGCAAACCGTGTTCCACGTGCCATCCAGTAGATGCTCGCACCGACGGGCACGCCGAGGGCCAACGCCACCAGGCCTAGAAATCCGAGCATCACTGGGTACTTCGCGGCCCCTAAATGGTGACGCTGGAGCGATTGTTGGGCGAGCGGGCCGGTTCGGGCAGTTCGGCCCTTTGGTCGAAGTGCCCAATCGCCGCCGAGAATGAAACCGCTCAAGAGGATAAGCACCACCGAAAGAGCGCAGGCCGTCGAGATATTGAACGAAAGTTGGAACTCCGTGAAGATCTCCGTCGTGAACGTATTGAACCCGAGTATCTCAAACGCGCCGTATTCAGCGAGGATCACGAGACTGACGAGGACGCAGCCACCGAAGATGGCGCCGCGCACTTGTGACAGTGTCACGCGGAAAAACGTCGGTAGGCGACCGAGGCCGAGACTACGCGCAACCTCCTCGAGTCCGGGGTCGGCGTTGCGAAGGCTCGCCGCCACCGGCAAGTACACCAGCGGATACACGGCGAGCGTCATCACGAGTACCGCACCATTAAAGCCGTGAACCCACGTGAAAAGCGAGGCCCATCCGAAGGCGATGACGAAGTCGGGAATGGCGAAGGGAATGACGATGAGTACGGCCCACATCCTTCGCAGGGGCAGGTCGGTCCGTTCAACGCACCAGGCGGCGAGGGTTCCAATGATGGCGCACAGCGCCGTGACGGCAATGGTCAGTCGGACCGTATTCCAGAGCAGCGTCGCAGTGAGTGGGCGCCAAATGATGTGAGCAACTTGATCAACGCCGGCGCCCCCCGCCTCGATGAGGAGAAAGACGAGTGGGGCGAGGAGTACGAGCGCGACGACCGTACTGGCGGTGACAAGGCCCTTCGGCGCACGGGTATGGCGAATGAGCGTCGACGAGTTCGATCGCACGGTCGGTTCGTCATTATTGAACAGTCCCCTGGATGGGGCGGACGCGGGCGTACCGACGGGCGTCCGCGAACTCACAGCAGTCCGGTGGCGTGCAACAGCGCAATCGCCGCCGAACCAGTGCCAAGTTCGGCAACGGTGATGGCGTTCGGCTGTAACTGACGAAACGGCGTCTCCGGCTGCATTGTCGTTACCCCCGACGCGATTGGATACTCAAAACTAATCGAATGGGCAATAATTTCTTGACCTCTCTTGGAGACGAGGAACGCAACGAACTGCTTCGCCAGTGCCTGGTGCGTGCTCGACTTCAGGACTGCAGCGCCCGACACGTCGATGACGTAGCCGGGGTCGTGCGGTGCGAAGTAGGTGATCTTCGACGTCACGTTCGAAGCGCCGATCTCGGCGCGCATTCGCCACCAGTAGTACTGATTCACGAATCCGAAGGCGGCCTCACCGCGGTTCACCTCGTCGGCGACTGTTTCGTTGTTGGCGAGGATGTGTCCGGTCGAGTTGGACTTGACGCCCTCGAGCCATTTGAGAGCCCTCGCGTGTCCGTACGTGTGAAGGACCGACGTGATAATCGGCTGCAGGTCTGTCTCGCCCGGCGCCAGTGCGATTAGGCCCTTGTATCGGGGATTGGCGAGCTGCAAGACCGTCGTGGGAAGTTGCTTCTTCGAGATCAGTGTCGGGTCGTAGACCAGTACGTTGACCCGTGCCGAAACGCCAACCCAATCGCCCGTGGGTGCATCGAACGTGGAGGGTGTGTGCGCGAGGGTCGACGGGGGGAGTGGGGCCAAGAGACTCTTGCCAGAAAGGAACTGGAGTACGGGTGAGTTTTCGGTGAAGAAGACGTCAGCCGGTGAACGAGTGCCCTCGGTCACCATTTGGTCGGCGAGCGTGTCCTCGTCGTCACTGCGGAGATTGACCGTGATGCCGGTCTGTTTCTCGAAAGCGGCGATCAACGAGTCGGTCGTTTGAACGTGTTGACCGCTGTACAAGGTGATTGAACCTTTGGATGTCGCCGAGGTCGAGCCGCACGCGGAGAGAACGATGCCCGCAACGAGAACGAGTGACGTGATGCGCAGGTGGTGACGTGGATTCATGAACCGGCCACTTCGTGGGGCTCTATTCGCCAGGGAAGTTTTGACCGGCGCGCACCGGATCTCACGTAGAACGTCCGAGGTACGCTGGCGACGTTGTTTGTGCGTGCACGACCTCTGGGCTAGGGGATCCAGCGATCGGCACGACGAAAGTTTAGGCGTGCCTAACTTAGAACGTCAAACTCAGATGTTGGTACCAGCGGCAAAATCGAAAAGGGGGGCCGTGCGAGACGATTTTCATCCACCGGTTGAGGAGTACCTCCAAGTCGTGCAATCACTTTCTGACGAGGGAATACCGGTCATCCAGGCCCGCGTGGCAGAACGTCTCCATAAGTCGGCGCCGTCCGTCTCGGAGATGATCGATCGCCTTGTCGACGACGGCTATCTGGTCCGCAGTGGGCGTGATTTACAACTCACACCCTCGGGACAGAGCATTGCGCGCGGGGTGATTCGTAAGCACCGCCTCGCCGAGCGCCTCCTTTCTGACGTCATTGGTTTGCCGTGGCATCTCGTCCACGAAGAAGCGGGACGGTGGGAGCACGTGATGTCCGACGAGGTCGAGAGCAGGATCGTCGCATTGTTGGGTGACCCCGGCGACTGTCCCCACGGCAACCCGATTCCGGGCAGCACGCACGAAAAGCAGATCAGTGTCGATCAGCGTCCTCTCTCCGACCGACTGGTCGGCGACGTGGTGCGCTTCGAATCTCTCGGCGAGGGCGCCGAAGCTGACGTCGACGCGATGTTGGAACTGAGCGAGGCTGGCTTCCTACCGGGTACGACAGCTTCCATCCACTCCAAGGACGTGACCGGTTCGGTCGTCCTGCACGTGGACAACGGTGCTCTCAGCGTCCGCCACGATATCTGTGAACAACTCTTCGTGGTCTGCGTCTGACGGGGTCGCGCGGACCAGATTACTCAGTGGAGCGTCGACGACGGACCAGGAGCAGTCCGGTCACGGCCAACACGACGACGAGAAGAACCGTCGGGAGAAGAAATACCTTCGCAGAAGCGTGCTCGCTCAACATTTGGCTGCGAGTTGCGATAAGGCGAGGATCGCTTGAGGCCGCTATGACTCGAACCGTCGACCCCGTCGGTCGAAGCGAATGGCCGGGAATCGTGACGTCGTAACTCCGCCCTCCGAGTTCGAACGTCCCCGCACAGTGGTAGGCGGAGGCGTTGCTGCCGCTGCCTCCCAACTCTCCCGCACAAGCGTCCACTCTGACGTTAACGAAGACGCCGTTTCGTTGAAGACTCGTGATCTGTGAATTCTGTCGCGCACCGGCGATGAACAAGGTAACGACCAACGTGGCCAGCGCGGCCATGAGCAGTGCAACGCCCACGCGAGCGACGCGTCCGGTATCGACGTCAACTGGCGCGCCGCGCAGTCTCGAAATGGTTTGGCGCGAAGGCTGGGGAACATCGTCGCTCGCCGCCCCAAAAGCGGTGGAGTCATGGCTGCCTGAATTGATTGGCAAAGCATAGTCAGGGTGGCATCGCGGGCAGCGTGGTCTCTTTGATGTCGGAGCTCCGACCGGTCCGGCCCGCTGAGCAACTATGACGACCTCTGGCCTGAGTCGGCGCTCGCGGAGTTGGATCGTCTCGCCGCCGACGAGCGATTGAACGGCTATCACTACGTCCACTCCGTACGCGCGTCGCTCTTACGAGATGTTGGTCGACACGACGACGCTCGTGTCGCGACGACGGACTGTGAAATGTCGTGCGTTGCATTCTCGATCTCAAATTCCGTTCAAAAAAGTCACCCAGTGATCGTGAGGTTGTTGCGAAACCATCGAGAGAACATCACGATTGAGTAATCCGGCCGGAATAAAAAGTCCAGCATGAAACCAACCATCCACCGCAGAAGTATTCCCGGCCTCCGTCTCGTTCTCGCCACGAGTGCTTTGGCCGCGTCCACGTTCTGGGTTGCCGCACCGGCTCACGCCGCGTCGAATCCCGGTTTTGTGCTGTACTCAGCCCAGGGCTACGACCACGCCGCGGTCGCCGCGTTCAATGCGACGAACCCCGGATTCACCGTGACGTTGAATGACAACTCGACCGGTCCGCTGCTCCAGCAGATACAGGCCGAAGGGAACAACCCAAAGTGGGGCGCTCTGTGGGTTGACGGCGCGACGGCCTTCGCCGAACTGGACAAGGAGGGCATGCTCGTCAAGAACAGCGTGCCTAAAGTCTCCTTCAACCCGCTCGGCAAGGCGAACGTTCCCACGGACGGCAGTTTCACTCCGACCGGGCTCACCGTGACGGGTGCGCTCTGTTACAACTCGGCCAAAGTGAAGCCCAGTCAATTGCCCACCACGTGGTCGCAACTGACCGAGGCGAAGTTCAATAGCCAGATGGGCATGAACGACCCCGCGCAATCGGGACCCACGTTCCCACTAATTGCTGGCGTTATGAACGAGATCGCGCACTACAAGAGTGGTTCGTCTTCGGGTGCAGTCACGAAGGGCGAGCGTTTCTTCTCCGCCCTCGCCAAGAATGGGCTGCTGGTTAGTTCGACAAACGGTCCAACCTTGGGCGCGATGGAGATCGGGTCGATCAACATGGCCGTCGTGCAGAGTTCGGCATGCTACGGCGACGAGCTCAACGGCTCGTTCCCGAGTGTGCGCGTGAAGTACCTGAACTATTCGGTGGCGTTACCGAGCGCCATCGGCGTGGACGCGAAAGCGCCCAAAGTCGTCCGGCAAGACGCTCAGAAGTTCGTGGACTGGGTGATGTCCTCAGGCGGTCAACACGCCATGCAAACGGGTGACCCGCAGGGTGACTCGCTCTTCTGGCCGGTACTCAACGGTGAGAAGCCGGCGAACAAAATTATTCCGCCCCTCGCGTCGACGCACGCCATCACCATCAATCCGTACGTGTGGGGACCATTGGAGTCGACCATCAACACGTGGTTTGACAAGAACATCATTCCCGCCTAGTCCGCGATTTCAACCTCTTCGTGGAATCGATCCGAGCACCCCGGTGCAGCGCACTGTGTCGGGGTGCTCGGACTTCGTCGTCGGTGACCCGTGACTGATCTCATCGTCGGCGCCGGCGTCGCTGACGCACTTTCGACCCCTCCACCGACCACGACGACTGCCGCGTGGCGACCCCGTCGATTTACTGTTGGTGGACTCGTCGTGTGGGTCGTACTTTCGCTATTGATCATCGTGCCCGTCATGTGCTTTCTGATTCTCGCCGTGAGCCCACGTCTCTTTTCGCAGGGCCCCCAGTGGCTTACCTTCACGTACATTCGTCAGGCCCTCGAGGGCTATACCTTGAAGGGCATTTTGAACTCATTGTGGGTCGCGTCACTTGTCGCCGTCCTCTCGGTCGTGTGCGCGACCGCACTCGCCTGGTTGGTTCAGCGAACGAACATCGGCGCGCGGCGCTTTTGGACGGTCACGATGTGGTTGCTTCTCTTGATGCCGACGTGGATCATGGCTCAGGGCTGGACCGATTTGTTGCAGCCCTACGGTGCCGCGCACGCCCTCGGGCTCAATCTTTCGTGGCTCTACGGCGAGTTTTTCGGTCCCTTCGGCATCGTGCTGGTGTTGACGTCGACCGCGCTGCCGTTCGCCTTCTTCATCATTGCGGCGGGCCTCCAGGGTCTCGGACCTGAGTTTGAGGACGCCGCTCGCATTCACGGGGCCGGACGCGTTCAAACGATGAAGACCGTGTTGCCAATCGTCGCACCCGCGCTGCTCGGCGCGCTCGCAATCAGCTTTGCTGAGACAATCAGTGATTTCGGTGTTGCCGACACGCTGGGCTACCACGCCCACTTCCCACTGGCGACCTACACCCTCTTCTCGGCGATTTCGAATTTTCCGGCCAACTTTCCGGTTGCCGCCGTCATTGCCGCAGTCTTGATTCTCGCAACCGTGCCACCGATCGCACTGCAGTCGGTGGCCATGCGCAAGAACAAGGCGTACGCCGTGCTCTCGGGTCGTACGCGTGCGCCACGTCGTCGGCAGCTCAGCACGGGTTCGCGCATCGCGGCAACCGCGGGAGTGGGATTCGTTGTCTTCGTGGCGCTCGGCGTGCCGATCATCGGTGCGGTGGTCGGTTCGTTCGTTCAGAATCTCGGTGACGTCGGCGCCACGAACGTGCACTTCACGTTGACCTATTACAAGCAGATCCTTCACCCCTCGCTGGTCGACAACGGTCTCGGGTCACCGTTACTGCTTTCGAACCAACTTGGCCTCATCGTGGCGACCGCGACGGGCGTACTGGCGGTGATTCTGGCGAGGCGAATGGCGGCCTCGCGCGGTGGCTGGAGCCAAAGGATCACCGACATTTTCCTACTCGGCTCGATTGCAATTCCCGGAGTCGTCCTCGGCGTTGGTTACATCTTCTTTTACGACCAGGGATTCATCACCAACCACGTGGTGGACATCTACAAGACGTTGCCGTTACTGATGCTCGGCCTCATCGCTTCGGCCGTTCCGGGCCAGACGCGTTTCATGGCCGGACCGGTCAGCCAGATTCAATCCTCCTTGTCCGAAGCGGCGCGCGTGCACGGGGCGGGACGCTGGCGGAGTTGGCGTACGACGAATCTGCCCCTCATGTCGCGGGTGTTGGTGTGGGGCTGGCTGCTCACCTTCGCGAAGACAATCTCGGAACTCGCCATCTCCGAAATCCTCTACCCGCCGAGCCAAGAGCCGGCCTCCGTGACGATTCAGTCCTATTTGACCAACTTTCAGATAGGCACGGGAACGGCAATGACCGTTCTCACGATGTTGGAGATGTTCGGGGTTATCGTCGTCGCACTCGGGATCTACCGACTCGTCACGCCCGCCGGGTGGCGCAGGGTCGGTTGGAGTGTGGTGGACTGATGGCCACGTTTACGCGCCCCGAGCCGGCGAGCGTCTCGGTGGAGGCGCTCTGCAAGGAGTTCCAGGGAAAGGCCGCCCTCGCCGACGTGCATCTCGCGATTGAGCCGGGAACGTTCGTCGTTCTGCTCGGTCCGTCCGGTTCCGGTAAGACGACGATGCTGCGCTGTGTCGCGGGAATTGAACGGCCCACGAGTGGCACGATCGAAATCAATCGGGAGTGCGTGTCCGGACCAAAGACCTTTTACCCGCCGGAGCGGCGCGGCGTCGCCATGGTCTTTCAGGACTACGCCCTTTGGCCCCACCTGAGCGTACGTAAGAACATCGCCTTCCCGCTCGCCAACTCGGAACGTTCCAAGGTGGAACGTCGCGAGCGCGTGGCGGGACTCTTGGAGCGGGTGGGCATTACGCATTTGGCCGATCGCTATCCCAACGAACTCTCGGGTGGCGAACAACAGCGAGTTGCCCTCGCGCGTGCGCTCGCGGCCGACGTTGGTCTCATCCTCTTCGACGAGCCGCTCTCCAATCTCGACGCGGACCGGCGTGAGCAATTGCGCATCGAGATCGCGACGTTGACGCGTGAGGCCGGTGCCACCGCTATCTACATCACCCACGATCAAAGTGAGGCCTTCGCGTTGGCCGACAAGGTGGGCGTACTGAACCGAGGATCGCTCGTACAGTTCGACACTCCCGAGAATGTGTATCGTCGCCCACGCAATTGCTTCGTCACTCGATTCACTGGCGTTTCTGGTGAGTTCAACGTCGCGACGGTGCACGCGCGCGACTCGGAGTATGTCGAAGTCTCGTTACCGTTTGCACCCAATCAGCGGGTGCGCGCGCGTACCAACAACTGCTTCGACCCCGCCAAGGAGTTGAAGCTCTTCGTTCGCGCCACGGGAGTCACACTCAGTGCGCCGAGCCGGGGCGACGGCATGGGGGGCGAAGTGCTCGACGTGGCCTTCAATGGTCGAGGCTACGAGCACGTCGTCACGCTGGGCGACGGCGCGACCCTGACCAAGATCTTTTCGACTCGTCGTTACGAGCGCGAGAGCAACGTAAAGGTTTCATTTGAATCGTCGGAGTGTTTTGTCATGGACGCCCGAGAAGAGGAGGTGTGATGCTCGCAAGCGTCAATTCGCTGTCCACCGTCGTCGTCTTGATTGGCGCCGTCTTCCTGGCGGCGACGGTCGAAATGGTAGAAGCGCTCACCATCGTGATCGCCGTCGGACATACCCGAGGGTGGCGATCCGCGATCGAAGGTACCGGTGTCGCACTCATTGCGCTCGCGGGGTTGGTGACAATATTCGGTCCGGCTCTCGTGCGCGTGCCGCTGGACGTACTTCGGTTGGTCGTCGGTTCCGTGTTATTGATCTTTGGCCTGCAGTGGTTGCGCAAAGCCGTCCTGCGCACCAGTGGTTACATCGGCATGCACGACGAAGATGCGATTTACGAAGCGACGGTCGCGTCGCTCCGCGCGCAGGGCGCGACCGTTGGTCGCGATCGAGTCTCTTTCGTCGTGGCCTTCAAGGGTGTGTTTCTGGAGGGAGTCGAGATCGTGGTCGCCGTGTTGACTCTTGGATCGTCGGCGCATCGTCTCGCTCTCGCCATTGGCGTCGCTGCCGTCGCGATTGTCGTGGTCGCCATTGTTGGCGTCGTGGTCGCTCGTCAGCTCTCTCGGGTTCCCGAGAACGCGATGAAGATGGCGGTCGGCGTCATGTTGGTGAGTTTTGGAACATTTTGGACCGGCGAGGGCCTGCGTGTTCGATGGCCGGGCGGCGACTCGTTGCTCCTGGGGTTCGTTGTGTTCTACGCGTTGGCGGTGTTCGTGATTATTCGAAGCATCCGTGACAGGCGCCCAGTGTTGACGGGAATGCCGTGAGAAACGTCACGGTGCGGCTGGGGCGGGTCGTCAAGGGTCTTGGCATGTTCTGGTGGGACTTCCTCGTCGGCGACACACCCGAGATCACCGTCATGGTGCTCTTTCTTCTCGGTGTCGTCGCTCTCTTGAGCGACGTGGCCCACGTCAATACGTTGGCGTGTGTGGCACTACCGGTCTTCGCGATCGCCGGTCTCGTCCTTTCAGTCGGCAGAGCACGTCACCGATCAAAGAGGTGAACGCATGGCGGCCCATATCGACTGAGTTGACACACGGAAGGATCAGAAATCGACCGGGTGATTCTGAGGCAATCCCCTAGGTTTCCGCCCTTCGAAGGCTGGTAGGAGCAGGTTCCTTAAGTAATTGAGGATCGCGCCGAATGACCATCGAATCTGCGCCACGGTCGACATCCGAAGGACCGCATTGCCTACGTTGATGGAGGTCGCGACGACAGCCCTTCACGCGGTCAAATGAAGTAGAGCGTCTGTCGAAGTTGAGAAAAAACGGGGATGACGACTCGGCTCTCGTGGACCCTTCATCGTACATATTTCGTAATAGGCCTTTCATCAGGATAAATAAATTTCCAATCTTTGGTTGACTCGGGACCGTCAATTATGATAGTAACTATCAAGTTCATTTTGGGGGTAACACCCTGGAACGATGCGCCAAAAATGGGGGGAGGTTCAGGTGCAACTGTTCTGGTTTGCGTTCGGCTTCGGGCTGGTGACCGCTTCGGTGCTGACGATTGCAGCGGTTGGGCTGAGCCTTCAGTTCGGGATCACTAACTACATCAACTTCGCGTACGGCGACTTCATGGCACTCGGGGCGTTCATTACCTATGTGCTCAACAATGAGTTGCTGCACTGGAATATCTGGGTCGCCCTCATCGGTGGGTCTCTCGCAATGGGAGTCTTGTCAGTCGTATTGAGCCAATTAATTCTCAGCCCATTCGCGCGGCGTTTCAACAAGACCTTCTACGTTCTGATTGTGACGTTCGGATTGTCACTCATTTTATTGAACTTGATGTATTCGATCTGGGGCGCGAACGTTCGCTTCTACAACGTCGCCATTAACCGAGCCCTCCATATTGGTCCGCTGCTGCTCACGAAGAACCAACTCATCATCATGGCCATAGCGATCGTCATTATGACTGGCGTACACGTTCTCTTGAAGACGACTCGATTGGGCAAGTCCATGCGCGCAATGTCGGACAATACGACCCTCGCCATGACGAGCGGTATTGATACGCGGCGCATCACAACGATTACTTGGTTCTTATCGGGGACGCTGGCCGGACTGGCGGGCTCGGTCTTGGGACTCACTGAAGGGAACCTGACGCCCGCCTCAGGGGAACTCTTTCTCTTCGTCATATTCGCCGCGGTCATCGTCGGCGGAGTCGGAAGCATCTACGGCGCCATGGCCGGCGCCGTACTCATCGGACTGGCGACCGAAGTGTCGGCCGCCTTTATCAATCCCGCCTACAAGCTCGACATCGCATTTATCATCCTCATTTTGACGCTCCTGTTCAGGCCCAGCGGTCTGTTCGCGCGACCTGGAAAGGGTTAGGTATGTCTGCCTTTTGGTATTACGCTTTCACACTCGTCTTCTTTCTCTTCGATTACTTCATCTTGGCGATGGGACTTAACATCCAATACGGCGAGACGGGCATCCTCAACTTCGCGTACATCGGATTCGTCGCTATTGGTGCGTACGTGACGGGAGCGGTGAGTCTGCCAAACTCCGCGGGAACCGGCCAGCACTACATTTTGGGCTGGGGTCTCCCGTTCCCGATCAACCTCTTGATTGGCGGATTGACGGCGTCGGCGTTCGCGGTCATTGTGGCCCTGATCACACTTCGTCGTCTCCGCACCGACTACCTCGCGATGGTGCTCATCTCACTCTCACTCGTTCTCTACGACGTCTGCATCAACTACGTACCACTGTTCAATGGCGCCGACGGGCTGTACAACATCCCCGAGCCGCTAGCCGGCGTTTTCAAACTCACGACGAATTCATTCATTCCGGTATTCGCAGTCGTGACGGGCGTCATCTCGATGATCATGTG
>DATCFS010000031.1:0-5583 GCA_036509375.1 Acidimicrobiales bacterium | reverse complement strand
TCGCGAGCCGGCGGGCAGCTCCACGTTCGAGTTCTTGTTTGGTCAAAGGACCTCCTTTTTTAGGAGAACCTATGTGTACTCGATGTCCGTCAGTTTTTCATCCCAGAAACTATGGAACCTCAGACCTCCGCCCCTACGTCTGAATTCTTTCGATACTGCCTTTTCAAGTAGCGTTGCACGCGTGGCTAAGAGCGCATCAGGTAAGTGGGTAAGCAGAGTCGGGGCGTCGGGAGGCGGCAAGGCCTATAAGAAGACGCGTCCCGGGAACTTCTACGGCGCCCTCGCCGTCATCGTCATCCTCGGACTCGTGGCGACCGTCTTCGCCCGCTACGACTACCAGCACCCCGCCAAGGCCGTCGGAGGCGTGGCACCCAAAGTCGGAACGACCTGGTACGCCGCGCTCTCGATTGAGAACTGCGGCACGCGAGTTCCCTATCTCACCACGGACACCACGGATAAGGCAGCCGGTCTCACCGTGCTGCCGGCGGACGTGATCAGGATTAGTCCCATTTCGGCCGCCGACGCCGGCAAGAACGCCACGTTGGCGCAGTTCGCGAACGAGTACGTGGGCCTCGTTGCGAGTTCGTCGCAGTTGAACGTTCCAAAGGGTGCGGGTGTCGCCAATCCCAAGACGTCGTTCACGAACGGGCAAACCTGTGCCGTCGGAACGAAGTACGCCGGCCAGAAGGGCAAGATCACCTATGCCTATTGGAAGTACGGTGCGAAGAAGCCCACGATCACGACCGACCCGTCGACGATCAAGTTCGCGCAGGACATGTCGGTCGCCATGGCCTTCGTCCCCGCAAACGTGACGCCGCTGAAGCCAACTACGCAGACGGTCAACCAAATGTTCGCTGACGCACAAACGGTGACGTCGACCACGACGGTGACGACGCCGGTCGCCACTACGACGATCGTGAAGGGCGCCGCCACGACCACGACGGCCGTCCCGAGCACCACGACGACAAAGGGCTGAGGTTGAAGTCGATCATTCTGGTCGGCGGCAAAGGAACGAGGCTTCGTCCCCTTACCTACGAAACGCCCAAGCAGATGTTGCCGCTCGTGGGCGTACCGATGATCGAGTGCCTCTTCGAGTGGCTCGGACGTCACGACGTCACCGAGTCGGTCCTCTCGCTCGGTTACCTGCCCGACCGGTTCATCGAGGCCTACCCCACCAACGTCATCGCGGGCGTGCACGTCAGTTACGCCGTTGAACCGGAACCACTCGACACCGCCGGGGCCATCCGCTTCGCCGCGGCGGAATACGACTTCGATGAGACGTTTCTCGTCGTCAATGGCGACGTCCTCACCGATCTCGACATCACAAAACTGGTTGACTTTCACCACGAACGAGGTGGCGAGGCCACGATTGCGCTGCACCCAGTCGACGACCCTTCGCGGTACGGCGTGGTGCCCACCGAGCCCGACGGACGGGTGATTGCGTTTTTGGAGAAGCCGAAACGCGACGAGGCGCCGACCAATCTCATTAACGCCGGCGTCTATATCTTCGAGCCGCGCGTGCTCGACCGGATCTCGCCCGTCGGTCGCGTCAACGTAGAGAAGGAGACGTTTCCCGCCTTGGCCGCCGATCGGGCCCTCTTCGCGATGCCCGACCGCGCCTACTGGCTGGACACCGGCACGCCCCAGACGTACCTGCAGGCGAACGTCGACATCTTGAATGGTCGCCAGGCAATGCACGCCTACACCGACATCGTCGACTGTTCGTGGCGTCATCCAACGGCGACCGTTGACGCGTCAGCGACACTCACGAATGCCGTCGTAGACGAGAACTGCATCGTCGGCGCGAATGTCGTGCTGGACGAGGCGGTGCTCTTGCCCGGCGCGGTCGTGCAGAACAACTGTGTCATTCGCTCGTCGATCATTGGACCCGGTTCGGTGATTGGCTCCTATTCGCAGTTGGGGGCGACCTGCGTCGTCGGCGCCAACGAACACGTCGCACCGGCGTCGGAGCTCTCGGGCGAAGTCCGACTTGGCGGCGTCTAGTCAGCGAAAGAGGTCTTCGTTCGCCGTTCGAACGATCGACTCCTTGATGGCCCCCTCGCCGAAGTAGGAATCGTCCAGTCCACGAAGGATCGCGAACGGCGTCCCTTCGGCTTTGCCGAGCACCAGATTGGCCGCTCCGGCAATCTCGTCAGCGATGGCGACCTCCGTCGCCTCGAGCGTTCGTCCGGTGGCGTCAGTCGTTCCACGTAAGTCGAGTATTGGTTTCACGCCGGCTGAACCAAGTGCGACGTCGGTGACGCCTTGGCGCCACACTCGCCCGAACGTGTCGGTGATGATGACGGCCACTTCGACGGCGGTTCGCCGTTTCAGCTCAGCGCGAAAGCGTCGGGCCGTGCGGTCGGGGTCCTTCGGCAAGAGCACCGCCGTGCCGTCTTCGGTATTGGAGAGATCGATGCCGGCGTTGGCGTTAATGAATCCGTGGTGGGTCTCGGTGATGCGCAGCGGCCCCCGGCGACGCAGAATCCGCTTGGACTCGCTTTCAATCAGCGCAATCTTGTGATCCTCAGTTCCGTCGAATGCCACGACTTGACCTTCGGATTTGGAGACGACCTTGCTCGTCACGATTACGAGGTCGTGGTGTTCGAGCTGCGTACCGTACGCGCTCAACGCGTCGAGGAACATTGAGACGAGGTCGTCACCGTTGGCGACCATTGCGACCGACGGCAAGGGAATTACCCGGAGTTCGTTCACGACAGCACCGCGTTGGCCAAACGACGGGCGTTGTCGCGGTCGCCCATCACCGTGGTGGTGACGATGACACGCACGTCGCGCTCACGCACGGCATCGGCCAATTCGGCGTCGGACTCGTCGATGACCCACGTGCCGACGAGCCCCTTGTAGAAATCAACGACGCCGACGCAACTCACGTCGTGACCCAGTTCGGCGAGTAGTCGATCGGCGGGACCCTTCAGCGCGTGACCGTTGACGATGGGGGAGACCGCGACCACGTCGTCGCGGCGCTGCGCCACGATGTCGCGAACGCCTGGGACCTGCAAAATTGGATCGATGGAGATGAGCGGGTTGGAGGGCGCGATCACGATGCGCGTCGCGCGTTGCAGGGCGTCTCGCACGTGGTCGGTGAGACGCGCCTCGCGAGCTCCGACGATGTCAATGGCCGATACCTCCACGCCGTGATGGTGGCGAACGAAGTACTCCTGAAAGTTGAGTCGGCCGACCTCAGTGTCGAACTGCGTGGCCACGACGTCGTCGGTGACGGGGAGGAGTCGAACGAGAACACCGACTTTCGCGCACAGTTCTGCGGCCACTTCGGTTTTGGTCGCGCCTTCGCTTAGTCGTTGCGACCGGTAGAGGTGCGTCGCGAGGTCGCGGTCCCCGAGTCGAAACCACGCCTCACCTCCGAGTGCGCCGAGTTCGTCCATGACGCGCCACGTCTCGCCCCGAAGACCCCAACCGAGTTCATCGTTGTTGAGTCCGGCGAGGGTGTAGGTGATCGTGTCGAGGTCGGGGCAGATGGTGAGCCCGTGCAAGACCAGGTCGTCGCCCACGTTCACGATGGCCGTTATCTCCGATGGGGGCAACACGTCACTGAGTGCTTGCAGTAGTCGCGCGGCACCCACGCCTCCACTCAGAACGGCTATCACCCCCGAAAGGATAGGGGGGCTTCGGTAACATTGGGATCTGTGAGCACAGACTCCCTCGTCGACGGGTGGCTCGGCACACCGAGCGTTGTCGTACTTCGCCTCGATAACGGAGTTCCGATCCGAGTGGCCGAGGCCGGTGACCTCGAGGTGGTACGACCGTGGGCCTCAATTTCCAAAATGGTGGTCGCCATGGCCTTCGGAGTCGAGTCCGATTGGGACCTCCATTCGTTTGAAGAGCGACGAGGTCCGAGAGGCGCAACGCTCGCCAATCTCTTGTCGCACAGCAGCGGACTCGGGCTGGAAGAGGGCGATCCGGTCGTTGACGTCGGCACCCAGCGGATCTATTCCAATTACGGTGTCGACCTGGCCGTCGCGTCCGTCGTCGGCGAGCACAGCGCCGAACATTGGCTGCAACAACGCGTCTGTCGGGGGTTGGGCATGAACGACACCCATCTCGTCGACCGACCGTCGTCGAGCGTCGAAGGTTCGACCGACGACCTCGTGACGTTCGCCACGGCGTGGTTGCGCTCCGACGGCATCTCCCAACAGGTGCGCGACTACATGATCACGCCCTACGCACCCCAACTCGGTGGTTTCGTGCCGGGCTTTGGTCGCTTCACGCCGTGTCCCTGGGGACTCGGCCCCGAAGTACGGGGTGCGAAACAACACTGGATGGGCGATTGGCCGCCTTCGAGTTTCGGCCACTTCGGAAAGAGCGGCTCGATGCTCCTGCTCAACGCCGACGAACAGATCGGACTCGTTGCCACGAGCACGGAACCGTTCGGTGGATGGGCCACGATGTTGTGGCCCCAGTGGACGAGCGCCATGCGGCAACTGGCTCTTGGTTCGTGAGTCCCTCGGCGCTTCGCGTTGGGCTGGACCTCGACGGCTCGTTGGAATCACTCGGCAACTCAATGACCGATCTGGCCAATGCGCTGACGCACACCGGCGAGTGTGAGCTCGTCCGCTTTCGTTCCCGCACGTCGTCGAAGTCGCCCGACGAGACGCGCCTCGCTCTACGCGGACTGTGGTCACCGCTCTGGCGTCGTAGTTTGGGTCGTTCAATCGACGGACTGTTGCCCGACGTCGACGTGTTGCACGTGGCCGGTCTCGCCACGCCGCCGACCGTGCGGATTCCCTTGATCATCTCCGTCGACGATCTTCGACCACTGCGCGGCGAGGCGCGCACCCATCTCCGAATGGCGCAGTTGCGTCGTGCCGTCGAGCGCGGTGCAATGCTGGTCGCCTCCAGTCGAATTGCCAGTCACGAGGTCATCAGTGTGCTCGGGGTGGCGCGAAGTCGGGTCGTCGTCGTACCACCGGCCGTGCCGCTCGTGGACAGAACTCAGTGGGGGACCGACCTCGTGGTCAACATCACTGGCGTTGACGAACTGTTCATCACCCTCGCGCCCGCGCTCGTGGCCTTCGCCCACGAGCACGACACCCGCGTGGTGGCCCTGGCCAGCACGGACGTCGCCCAGCGAATCCACCAGAGCGGTCTGAACGTCACCGTGCGACCGAGGAGCGACGCTCGCGACGCGCTCGCCAACGCGCGAGTCGTCATTCACCTCTCCGACGGCGCGCGATTCCCCTCCTACGCCATTGCGGCGCTGGCGGCCGGCGTGCCCACGATCGCGCGCGCCACCGACATCAACCGTGAGCTGCTCGAAGGGGCGGCCGCCCTCGTCGTCAACGATCCCGAGGTGCTGGCCACTTTGGATGAAGTCTGGAGCGCGGACTCGCGCCGGAACATCATGATCGCGGCCGGACGCTCGCGAGCCGTGGACTTCGCTCCCGACACCGCAGCGCGGGCCTACCTTTCGCTCTACCGCGAGGTCGTGCGAGGCTGGTCCTCGTGAAGCGGACCATCACCATGTCGGTCGACCAGCTCTATCGTCCGTCGCCGGGCGGCATCGCGACGTACGTGCGCGGACTGGCCGCCGGTCTCGCGGCATTG
>DATCFS010000030.1:0-10705 GCA_036509375.1 Acidimicrobiales bacterium | reverse complement strand
CGGCGAACGGGCGCTGGTCTTCATTGACGGTCAGTTCTCCCACGCCCTCACCAAGGGCGCGATGTTGAACGTCGCCGAAGTCGACCGCAGCGCGCTCTTTCGGCGCGAGCA
This sequence comes from Acidimicrobiales bacterium, assembly GCA_036509375.1. Taxonomy (GTDB): domain Bacteria; phylum Actinomycetota; class Acidimicrobiia; order Acidimicrobiales; family RAAP-2; genus RAAP-2. Next base: position 10,594 of record DATCFS010000030.1, on the reverse strand, counting down.
GATGACCAGCGCGAGCGCCGAAACGGATTCGTTGGCCTTCGCCCACGCACTGCTCGCCGAACCGCTCTTCGACGACCTCCTCTACGCGAGGGCCGACCTCGTCCTCATGGACGAGGGATGGGCCGTGATGGAACTCGAACTCGTCGAGCCGTCGCTCTTCCTCACCTATGACGAGCACGCCGCCGGGAAACTGGCCCGAGCGATTCGACGACGACTGAGTTAAGACTCGTTTTCCTCTAGCAGCGGAGAGCCGAATCGTGTGAGATGTACCGACGACGCGTTGACGACCCGGGCTGCCGCAACGAAGCCGACAGTGGCGATGACGTCGGCGGCCAAGGCGGTGAGAATGGCTTGCGTATCGTTGGTCCAGTCACTGGTAAGTAGGCCGGGCGACCCGTTGCTGACGACGATCGACGCGACGGCGCCCGCCACGGACGCGACGATCACCAGACCGAAGGCGATCCGGAGCCATCGGGTGAGTTGTTGTAGTCGGCGAACGTGTGCGACGACCGCACTGTCATCGACCGCGCGTGACGCGGTTGTCCACTGACCGTATTGCCACCAACAGATGGCGGTGGCTCCGAACAGGAGGGCCGCGGTGGTCGCATTAACCCATCGCACGGCGTACTCCACCGCAACCCATATTTCGTCGCTCCGGAAACCGAGCAATCGGCCATTGAAGAATATGCCGAAAATAGCTCCCGCAATCGCGAGAAGTCCGAAGCTGACGAGGATGGCGACGACGGCGAGCTCGGGTAGTTCCCACGCTCCGTCAGGAAGTTCGGCGTGGACCGATCCCGGGGACGGCACCGTGGTGTCGAGCGAATCGGTCACTGTTGCAGCGTATTTCATTCGTGCGATGTTGGATCACTTCAACAATGAGGGCAACGCCGCCATCGCCATGAAGAGCGTCACACCGTCACGAGCGAGGAGGGAAGGTTTCGTCACGCCGCCGCCGAAGGCGAAGACCGTCATGCCGGCGGCGATCCCGGCCTCCACGCCCGAGACGCTGTCCTCGATGACGGCGCAGCGACTCGGTGGCGTGCCCATCTGCTCGGCCGCGAAGAGGAAGACGTCGGGCGCCGGTTTACCGTGCGCCACGTCCTCGGCACTGAAGATACGACCAACGAAACGGTCGTAGAGGTCAGTGAGTCCGAGCTTGAAAATCAAACCGTGGTGACTGCTGCTCGAGGCGACGCACGTCGGCACGGTGATCTCGTTGAGTGCGTCGACAATGCCGTCGATCGGCAGCAACTCGGCCCGAAAGACCTCTTCGTAGCGGGCCCAGAAATCGAGGTGCCAGTCCACCGGACGCCCGATCTGACGTTCGACCTCGGCCTGCACGTAGGAGGAGGATCGTCCCACGAAACGCTCAATGATCTCGTCTTCGCTGAGATGCCAGCCCAAATCTGCGAGGATCCCTCGCTCCGTTCGAACGGCGAGTCGTTCGCTGTCGATCAGCACCCCGTCACAGTCAAAGATGACGAGATCGAAGCGAGACATGGGTCAAGTGTAGGAAATCGTCCTACCCGAACTCAATCTCTCGAATCGCCAACGGCGCCTGTGTGCCACCTCCAACGAATGTTCGACCTCTAGCGAATCGTGACCTCGATGTTCGAGGGCGCGCGCGTATTTTTTGGAAATCCGAACATGAAGACCGAGGTGTGATAGCGGCCCGTCGGGAGGGTCGGCATTCCACTCCTTCCGCATCTGGGGAGATCACTCGTAGGGGTGCTTTTCGTGCACGCTTGGTACTCGGTGCTGACCGCAATCGGAAAATAGTTGACTCCTGGTCGTACGTGGATCGTGGGCGCGCACGCTATCAGCGGACTGATCGGCGAGTACGTGTACGAATGGTTCGAGAGTCCGACGTCGAGCCACCCGTCCACGGCGCACGTTCGTACCAGAATCGATTTGGAGGAGTGATTGGTGATGATGGCGTCACCGTTGAGGACGTGTCCCGCAATGACCGTGGTGTGACGAAGGACCAACCGAATCGAGACGGGCGAGGGGGCTCCGGTACTGGCGTTGGCCAATGACGCAGGACTCAAAAGCACGATGAGGGTCGCTACGAGACCGAGGAGGCTCTTTTTCACCACGTCGCCACGCCTCCCGTCCCTTTCGCACGGCTCGTCTCGAAGTTCGAGGACACTTTCGACACTTGTCTCACCTGCGTACAGACTCCTCGCGCAATAAAACGGTTCGCAGGTATTCAAATTAAGCGATGACGTGGTCGATTACCGGTGCGCCCCTCAATCCTCGACGACGGCGTCAACCTACGTAGGCTCGTGCGATGAGTGACGAGCGCAGCCAACATTTTGACCTCAGCGTTGCCAAGGCAACGGCGCTCGCGGCCGCCGCGGAATGGGGGATAGTCCTTGAAGAACCCTTCGAACTCTCTTCCGTGTCCTACGTCGCGCCAGCGGGGGACGTAGTCGTCAAGGTTCCGTGGGAGGGCGACACTGAGTCGTTGCACGAACCGGACGCCTTGGAACGGTGGAACGGCGACGGCGCCGTTCGACTACTGCGACGATCCGGTACCGCGCTGTTGGAAGAGCGAGCTCGCCCTGGCGACGACCTCTCGCACATCGCCGAACAAGCCGGTACTGCGACCGCTGTCAACCTTGCCCATCGACTCTGGCGGCCCGCGACGACACCGTTTCGACCGGTGCTCGCCGAAGTGCCGCAATGGCTGAGTGAGGGCGAGCGTGCCGGCAATCCACTGGTCCCACTGGCCCGAGAACTTCTTGGCGAACTTAGAACGTCAACCCAGTGGCTGGTGCACGGTGACTTTCACCACCACAACATCCTTCGACGTGGCGGTGAGTACGTCGTGATCGACCCGAAGCCCTATTTGGCCGATCGAGAATACGACGTTCCCTCGTTTCTCTGGAATCCACGAATGAATCGGATGGATGACGCCGCCCAGACGGAACGAAGAATTGCGGCCTTCGTCACGTCGGGACTCGATGACTTTCTGATACGTGCCTGGACCGTGATTCGTGGCGCGTATCTCCGTCCCGAATTCGCGGAACAGATTAGGGGTCTGTTGTGAACGTCAGGGTGGACCGCAACGCTCGACGTCGGATCACACGTAATGCCCCTTAACTGAGTTCTTGGGCCTCTTCGACGGTGAGTTCGGCCGCCGGATCTGCCTCGAGACGCTCATCGGGAATCGGGGCTCCACTTTTCACGGAGCGACCGAACGCTCCCGCGTCGAGTCGTGCATCGGCGCGGTCGAGTGCCTCAAGACGCAATGTCAAATTGGCGGCGATGGCGTCGTCGGTGCCCTCACTGACGAGGGACTCAGATGAATCACTCATGTCGCCCGACTCGTTGGCACCGTCGCGATTGTTCAGCTGACTGCGTTGCAGTGCATCGAGAAGATCTTGCACGCGAATCCGCTCTTCGTTCAGCAGTTGTCGTGCTCGATTGTCGTCCATGGTCGTCTCCGCATCTCAGTTCGCGGGCCTCTCAACATCGGGGCTACGCGTGTGTAGCGTACCCAGAAATCTCCCAGTGGAATCGTGGGAGTGGTTCTATGGTTGATGACGGTTGGTGAGTGGAGGCAGCGCAATGAGTACAATCGACGCTTTGATTATTGACCTCTTAGAATGGATTGGCCCGGAATCGAGGAGCTATTCGGAAGTACAAGAGGTCTGGCGAACGTCCTGTCCGAGACTCCCGGTGTGGGAAGACGCAGTCGACGCCCAGTACATCCAGAGCCGATTCGAGCCGGGCGAGGGCCGTCTCGTCGAAGTGTCGCCAATGGGCGTGGCTCTCCTTCGAAACGCAGGTCGTGGGATCTCATTTCGCCAACGAACGTGAGAGATTGCTGACCGTCGCCCATCTTGGTGACGGTCCGAGAGTCGACAATGGCCCGAGAAATCGTGGGGCGTGGAACTGTCCTCGCAACGTCACTCGAGTCTGGTCGCGCCCACATTCTGTCGGTATAGAACGTGACATATGCCGATATGGGTATATGATAGCGATATGGCCCGCGCGACGACCACCGCCGATGTCTTTAATGCAATTGCGGAGGCGCACCGTCGCGACATTCTTGACTTCCTGGTCGGAGGGGAAAAGTCAGTCGGTGCGATTGTCGACGAACTCCCGTTTTCGCAGCCTCAGGTTTCCAAGCACCTGAAGGTCCTCAGTGAGGTGGGGCTCGTCAACTGTCGAGCCGTAGGGCGCCGCCGCCTGTATCGCTTGAACCCCTCGTGCCTTCGACCACTACACGACTGGGTCGCGAAGTACGAGTTCATGTGGACCGAGCGTCTCGACAGACTGGACGACTACCTAATTGAGCTTCAACGTAACGAGACAGATGTCAATGATGAAGCAGAAGGAGAGCAATGAAAGAGACCCGACACGGCTCAGCGACCACCGAGGTCATCAGTGATTGCGAGGTCATGACGAAACGCGCATTCGATGCGCCGATGTCACTCGTCTTCGACGCAATCACGAAGCCCGAGCACGTGCGCGTGCACTTCAGCCCGGATCCGGAGCCGCTGCACATCTGTGAGATCGATCTGCGTGTCGGTGGGAAATACCACTACGCGTGGTACGCCCCCGGCGGTTACGAGTGCTCGTTTCGCGGCACGTTCATGGAGATCGAACGACCGACGCGGACCGTTTCGACGTGGTTGTTCGAGGGGTGGCCCGATGACGAGGCGATTGAGACGATGACCTTGACGGAGGAAGGCGGCGTCACGACGATGACCAGCGTGTTGAAATTCAAGGATCACGCGAGCCTCGGGGACCACTTCCAGGGTGACCAAGAGGGCATGCAGACGAGCTACGACCAGTTGGAGGACTTCCTGGTTGAATTCGCGTAGCCCTCTTCGCTGACGGCATCTGTCAGAGTTTGAACGGCGTCAATTCGTAGCGACCCGGCTGCCGTTGACCTTCGACGTGAGCACGCCCGCTTTGGATGTGCCCGTCATCGTGTCGCCATCAACAACGACGTCGAACTTCAACGTCAGACGCATCGGTGTCGTCACTGCTTGGTCCCACGTGAGCCGATTGCCCTCAGCGCTGGTGTCGTGGAAATCCACCGTCTCCGCGTCCGAACGTGCGACGCCGGTAATCACGCCGTCCGATTCGTTGATCTCGAAAACGACTGCCATCTTCCCAATGGGGGTGTCAAGCGTCACGTCCCACGTTCCGGCGAAGGTTGTCATAGTGATGGTCGTCCTTTGTTTGGTGAGTTGAACTCTTCAACGATGACCTCGCAATGACGCAAGATCATCGCTCAACAGTACCGCTCGGTCAAAACGAACTGGGACTGCGAGGCGCCCTTTTCGTCGAACGATCGACGGGCTGCGCACTGAAATTCGAAGGACAACGTGCCTACGCTCGGTCTGTGAATCGATTCGTGGTCGCCACCTCAAAAGTACTCATTGGTGTGGTGATTGGCGCTGGGTCGCTACTCGTGGTTGCCACTGCACCCTCCGCATCAAGCACCCGAGTCACCCCGTTGATCGTTCTCGACTGTCCCGACTCCGTGGGCCAACAAGGGAAGGGACATGAAGTCGTTGTCGGTGGCGTCGAGGGCCTTTCGCTCCCTGATTCGAGCAATCCTTCAGTGCTGGCGTCAATCCGCAGTAACGACGGGCGACACTTCTTGATCTACAAAGACTTCCTGGCGGTTTCCTCTTCCGTCACACCGTTCGCCACTGTTTCAATCGCCAGCCCTCCAAGTGCGTCACTCGTCTACGCGTCGTCAGCAAGGATCGGTGCACTATCGAGCTCACCACATGGTGAAGGGCTCGTGACGGCATCGGCGAGAGGAGTTCGACTGCCCGTTTGTGGACCTCGTTTTACCGGATTCGTTGGCGGTGTCATTGTTCAACGTCCGACCTGCGTCACATTTCAGGTGTCGACGCCACATCGACGGAGTGTGAGGGTGGTCGAGCGAATTGGCGTGCGACAGTGTGGACAATGATCGCCGGAGAATCGGCGATGTACCGAAACGCTTGGCGCCACCGGATCAATGGTCTACCGTGAATCCATGGATACTGACATCAGTGCGACAATTCAACAATCCCTTCAAGGACGGCTGCTGCTCACGCACCCGTTTTATCGCCGCTGGGAGGCGGGCGGGCTCGCCACGCTCGAACTCGCTCGATACGCCGAGCAGTATCGGTACTTCGAGGTCTACCTGCCGGAATTCCTGCGTCGTCTCGCAGCGCGTCTCGATGAGGGAATTGCCAAAGATGCAATCGAAGCAAACTTGAAGGACGAAGTCGCCGAACCAAGTCATCTGCAGTTGTTCGATCAGTTCGCCACTGCGTACGGTGCGGGATCGAGCGAGTGTTCGCCAGCGATGTCGGCCCTTCTCGCCGCGTATCGAAGGGCGCTTGATGAAGGTGGTCCAACTGCGGTGGCTGCACTCGCCGCCTACGAAGTGCAAAGTGGCGACATTGCCCAGTCGAAGCATGACGGTCTGAGAACCCACTACGGCGCCTCACCGTCGGCGTTGGAGTTTTGGTTCCTCCACGGTGCCGTTGAAGAAGACCACGCGGCCTGGACACTCGATGGCTTGGCTTCACTAAATCCAACTGTCGATGAGGTGGTGCGCGGCGTCCGCCCTATCGCCGATTCGTGGTGGGAATTTTTGAACGAGCGAGAGTCGTTGGCGCTCGTTTAACAGATTCGTGTCACTACTGGGCCCGTCTGAGCATGAACGTGACGGGCGGACAACTTCTGGACAAAGCTTCGCCCACGCCTCCAAGAAGTCAAGGCGAACCGGCGGTCAATGAGGTGACGTCGAGCCAAATCTACGATGACCCCACGGGTTAAGTCGCGCACTCGAATCGAAGGAAGATAACGCCGCTGGCAAATCGCCGCTCTTCCAACAACGTCAGAGGCAGGTGAGTGTCGGGGAAGGCCCGCTTGCCAGCGCCGACCACGACGGGCGTGAGAAAGAGTTGAATTTCGTCCACCAAACCGGCCTTCAACGCCAGCGACGCAAGGGTGGAACCCCCGATGGCCACGTCGAGCGGTGCCGTACTCTTGAACTTCGCGATGACATCAGGCTTGAACTCTCGTTCGATTGTCGTTTTCGCACTTCTCGTCGTGGTGAGCGTGGTCGAGTACACAATCTTGTCGGCCGCCCTCCACATTTCGGCGAATTCATTGGCGACGGCAGCTTGATCGGGCGGCGTTGGCTCGGTCTCCCAGTAGGCCATTGTCTCGTACATCCGACGGCCAAACAGATACGTGCCGATCGTCCGTTCGAGTTGGTTGACAAACGAGAACACCTCCTCGTCCGGCTCAGCCCAGTCAAATCCGCCGTCGCTATCTTCCACGAAGCAGTCGAGCGATGTGATGGTTGAGTAAATCAGCTTGGCCATTTCGTGCCTCCCGCACTCCCATGATTACATCGCGCGATCCCACACTTCAACGACGGTTTGAAGGTTCAAATCTATGGAGTGGAAACGATCAACGAAGAACGCGGTCGTCCAACTTTTTTGCAGCCTCGAGTACCTCTTCCGGCACCACGGTGCCGGGTCGGTTGGACGGGTCGCTGACGAGAAATCGTCCAAGAACGGGAAGTTCCGTCAGTGATTCAGCTCGTAGGACGGCCGCCGCCACTGGTACGAAACTCTCAGCCGCGGGGTAGACGAGGTATCGCGGCAGCCACGTCGGGTGGTACTTCGAGTTAAACGTCCACAGTGTTTCGATGGGGAAGATTCCCGAGAGTCGTTTGAGGGCCCAACGCTCCACGCGCGTGAACGTGCCTTCGCCACGCTCCCCATCAAGCACCGATCGAAACGCCGCGAAGTTAAGACTCAGTCCCTTGGCACCTTCGCCACGAAGATGCTCAATCGTCGAGCACAGTGCAAAGTCAATGAGTCCGTTGGGATGCTCACCGGGATCGCGTCGCATGAGGTCCAACGAATAGCCATTAATGGCGGGCGACGGAACGAATTGACAGACGGCCGCCGGCTTGCCGTCGGGGCCGTGTACCAGTGTCAGCAGGAGTCCCTTGTCCTTGGGATTGAAGAGTCGTCCGAGCATCATGGAGAAACCGCGCTCCGCCTCACCGCGACGCAGCATCGAAATGAGTTCCACGATGTCGGTCACGCGACTGGGATCGATGTTCGACGGATCGAGATATTCGACGGTGTAGCCGTGACGCGCCAAGCGAGTGCAGGCCTGACGGAGGCCCTTCATTTTGCCTCCGGCGAGATCGAACGTCGGACAGTCGACGATTGCTTCGTCACCCATGTACATGTGGTGGAGACCGGCAGCGCGATAGATGGGGAGCCACTCGTCACTGGCCCCGATGACGCCAATGGTCCAGCCGCGACCTTCGGCGTAGGCGCGAAACGTACTGAAAGCTTCCGAGCGTTCTGCTTCGGGTCCAATGGGGTCGGGCGAGATGAGCGCGACGCCGCCGTACACGGCGTAGGCCACGAGAGAGTCGCGGAAGAAGAAGAACTGCTTGTCATCACGGAGCGCGAAGTAGTCCAAGGTGCCGCGACCGTGTCGACGCACAATTTCGCGGGCTCGAAATTCGGCCAATCGCCGTTCCGAACTTCGTCCCGTCGTGGAGAGTCGGCGATCGACGACGGGTCTCGTCAGCAGGTAGAGCGACGAGACGAAGAGGGAGACACCAACGGCGAGGAGCGAAGGGTCGACGAAGTCATTCGCGGTATCGGGAAGGGTGATGTTGGTTTGACCGACGAAACGTTCGATGCAGGCCATGAGGACGACGCCAAAGGCGGGGAGGTGGTGGCGCCCCGATGACACCTCGATGCCGACCGTCGCCGCGACGACGGCGACGACCGCAATAAGGCCGAGTCGGGGAAAGGCCGCTCGAGCACTCGAGCGGTCCGTCGTCGCTTGAAAGTAGCCACGCTCGATGACGAGTAGGCAAAGGATTGACCCTGCGATCAGCGACGCCACAAAGGTTCCACCTCGAGCGACGTGGGCGACCACGGTAATCGCGAGCACCACGCAGGCAATGAACCAGGCCCGACGTTGACCGCGTCGAACGCCCCTCGCCATCATGATCATCGCAATGCCCGCGACGGCCGTAAACGCGGCCGCCGATTGCGCGACGCCGAGGGGCAGTATTGCTTGGACTGAGTGCAAGCGACTCCGGAGCGGCGGCGAAGCGGTGACGATGACGTTGATGAAGCCGTCGAGGAACAAGAGTCCGCTCGCCCAGCGTCGCACGGTTCGCTGGCGTCGCTGCTCCTTTAGGCGTTCAACCGTGATGGGGAAAGGGTTACCGGTCGGCCAGGAACCGATCGTCTCGGTCGTCGCGCGAGGCGCCGGTTGTACGTAGGTGCCGCCGACCAATCGCTCCAACAGGTTCGCTCGAACTCGACGGGTCTCGCCGGCGTAGAGGCGAACCTGTACGGCGCTCGCCGCTTCGATCTCGATGACACCGAGGCGGTCGACCGCGGTGAAAACCGGGGGGAGGCCGAGTCGACCTCGTCGTTCCACGACGACGGCCCGTGATGGTCCCGGCGCCGCACACACCCCGCGGTCGAGGAAGGCGAGTGCCGGTCGCGGTGCGCCGCCGATAATGGCGCCGGCACCCCCTCGCTCGGCGTTGCGTCGCGCGAATTCGAGCGCGTCAACATCATCGACGTGGGTGAGCGACAAAGGCTCGCTGAGTTCGGGTGACGCCGCAAGTCGCGCGTCACGGTCGAACCGGCGACGAACGACCAGTCCCGCAGAGCAGACCACGACGGCTTCGACAACGCCCACGATCAGGAGAGTTAACAGGAGATTGCCCCAGAAACTTCCGGCGTGGGGAGTGTGGACGCGGAGGTGATGGTGCGTGAAATGGAAGATGATGGCGTTGAGCGAGGTGAGCACATCAAACATGAGTAGCGCGATCACGGGGAACCAGACCCAACCGCCGAGTCGCCGGTAGAGGACCCTCGAGGCGACGAAGCGCGGGAGTGCGCTGGGGTCGTCCAGCCGATCGGCGTCGCTTCGGTCGTCGACGTCGGCGAGTTGCGTGTCGACGTCACACGTGCCGGCGGCGACGGCGACGTCGCGTACGCCGTCAACGGTTGCGACCTGCAAGATGAGGTCGCTGGCCAACGTGAGGCCGAGCACTTCGAGACGTTGACGGGCTTCGTGGTTGGTGCGCAGTTCGAAGTCGTCACTTCCGGGCAGCACAATGAACTGATGCGTCGACTTTGCGGTGAAGTCGACAATGGCGTGGTGCAAACTCGGCAGCACCGCCAACGTGGCGTCGATGAACTTGGCGAGGTCCGACGTCGGCTCGGGATGAAGGAGGTTTCCCGCCACGACCACCACGGCCGCGTCATCGATATCGCCTAGCAGTCGGACCAGTTCGGCGACGGGCCGGCTCGACTCGTCCGAGGAGGGGGAGAGTGAGAGGTCGCTCACCACGTAAACGTGATGTCCGAACGGAATCGGTAGCGTCTGACGCTCAGTACAACCCACGATGTCCAGTCTCGCAGACATCCCGTCCGTCGGCGCCGTTAGCCTCAATTGATAGATGGCTCGGGACTACGTACGCGAAAACTGGCACTGGCGGGTTAAGGAACTCGACTCGGGACCGGCCGTCATTTTCGACATCGACGGCGTGTTGGCCGAC
>DATCFS010000029.1:0-3035 GCA_036509375.1 Acidimicrobiales bacterium | reverse complement strand
AGCCGAAAGCCAACCACGACAACTGTGGTTGGCGACGTCGTGGCGAATAGCGAAAGAGCACGGTCACGGCGATGGCGGTCAAGCCCACGCCGAGCGGCCAGCGAACGATGGCCCAGGATGACGAGAGTGCGGCGTTGTTCGTCGTGTGAAAGAGACTCCGACCGGCCGCGAGACACACGAACGCCGCAGCGCAGAGTGCGCCGACGCTCAGCGCGAAGATGAGGGCAAGCCCGTACTTCTTTAGGGTCGGGCGGTCTTGCTCGACCCCATAGATGCGGTTGAGTCCACGCTCGAGTTGGCCCATGGCCGTCGTCGCTACGATCACGCCGCCGATGAGGCCAAAGATGAGGGCGTTGTAATGATGGGTCGCCGCGACGAGGTGTGCCTGAGTGACGGCGGTGGTGAGCACACGCCCGGCGGGACCAGGAACGGTGCGATGCAGCGTGGCGTCGATCATCGCGGTCACGCTGCCCTTATGGAGAACGCTCGCAAGTCCGACCAAGCCGATCAGTCCTTCGATGGCGACGAGCGAGACCATGAACGCGAGCGATCGGGCGTGACTGAAGCCGTCGGCTACGCGCAACCGCTTGAAGGCGTCCTTCGCGAGGCGGCCCCAACCAGTTTGCTTGAGCACCTTCCACGCGTCGTCACCGGTGAGACTTCGAGTCTCTGGAACGAGCGAAGCGCTACTCACGACTTCTCCTTCTGTGGAACCCGGATCGTGATGGCCCCGGGTTCGATCGTTGCCCGAAACCTCTTTTTCGCCGTTCGCGCACCGCCGTCGAGTTCATACGTCGTTGGTCGATCGAGCTTGATGTCGATCTGGCGCCCCTGGCCCATTTGTGCGAGCGGTGAATGCTTGGCGTCCTCGACGACCAGTCGACTGAGCACTCGCGCCCACTGCAGCGCGTTCTCCGCCGTGACGACGCCGATCTCGAGGAGCCCGTCATCGGGGCGGGCGTCGGGAAAAGCGACGATGCCGCTCGCCAAGTTGCCCATTTGGCCGAGCAACACGCAACTCGCCTTTCCTTTGAACCATGGTTCACCGTCGAGCTCGATGCGGACCTTGCGTGACGTCATGTGGGTGGCGCGAACACCGGTCCAGACGTAGGCCAAACGGCCAAGGTGGCTCTTCAACTCGCCGTCGGCGTCGCGCATCATGATGGCGTCAAAACCAACGCCGGCCATGACGGCGAATCGTTCACCGTTCAGCACGCCAACGTCCAAGATTCGCCGGTCGCCGTTGAGGCCAACCTCGACGGCGCCACGGAGATCGATGGGGATCTCCAGATTGTTCGCGAGCAGATTTGCCGTACCTGCGGGCAAGATCGCCAGGTCCACGGCTTTTCCCGCGACGGCGTTGACGCACTGTTGGACGGTCCCGTCCCCACCCCAGATGAAGAGCAGGTCCGCACCGTCCGCGACAGCTTGCCGCGCGAACTTTGGAGCCTTGCTGCTCTTGGGCACTTCGTACCACAGTGGATCGGAGACGCCCTTCTCCGCCAAGACGGTCCTCAACTCCGCGAGACCGCCGCCCAGCGTCTTGTTCCGATGAGCAATGACGGCGACGGACGTCACTGTGGCGCCTCTTTCAGGCCTGCACGTTTGGACGACGGGGAGTTCTTGGCGTGCGGACTGTCGGGACGGTTGACGCCAAGAACGCGGATGATGAAGACGCCGGCCGCCAAGGAGCCAAGACCCAAGAGCGCGCCAGCGATCACGTCGGTCGGGTAGTGCTCGCCGCGGTACACGCGAGAGAGTGCCACAGCCAACGTCATCGCGACGGCGACAACCCACGCCACGATTCGCGGAAGCCGATGCTTCGTCGCGACCGAGACGAGGATGACGATGCCACCAAACAGGACGACGGTCGCGGCGGTGTGGCCTGAGGGATAGCCGTACGTCGAAGGCGTGCCCCCTAAGTGGTGCACGGTCGGACGTGGTCTCTTGACGATCGAGTTCACGGCGAGAAAGACCGAGAGTTCGATGGCCAAACTGGCGACGAGGAGGAACGCGTGGCGTCCCCACCGTCGAATGAGAACGATGACCGTAACGATCGCGGCACCACCGGCTACCTCGAACGTGTCGGCGAGGTCGGTCGCGTCGCCGCTGAATCGGTTCATCGTTCGCCAGCGCTGCTTATCGAGCCAACGACTCACGTGGTGATCCCACGCGCCAAGTGAACCGTGCGCGAGGACGTGAGTAATCAAGAGGCCCAGCGCGGCGATGACGAGTGCCACCAGGACGAACGAAACGACTATGGCGATGATCACGCCGATGACGTCGTGGCCCCGAGCAACCCGTTGAACTAACGAACGCGCGCGGCCGCCGTCAGAAGGATCAAGGAAGGTACTTCGACGCACGTCGTGGCGCCCGTGAGTACGTGTTGAGTTGGAACTGCCCTTCGCCACATCAGTCATGGTTACCGTCCAGGTTCGAATTGAATGTATCGCCAGTTCGAAGGATCTTTCCTTGGAGAGACTTTAATTTCTTCTTGAATCCCAGGTGAAGTGAGGGTGATTGGCACGTCTGCTCGACGAGCGGACCGCACCGAAAGGGAAGTAGAACGAACGATGACGGACTGATTCCGACGTGAAGATTCATTGTTGTTTTGGTCGAGACCATTTGAGCGCTTCCTTCCGACTTCTACCTGACCAGCGGTCAAGTTTGAAGGAAGCGTGGTCTAGGCGCCTTCGAGTTCACTATAGAACCGAACGATCCTCGTGTGCTTGGACTGTTCGGTTCCCGTACGTCGCCGACGACGCGCGAACGTATCAATGGCCGTTCGGCGGACGGAGCCCGGTATGAGACGGTACCGTGCGTCGTGGCAGTTTCTCGACGCGACTTCTCAGAATCGACGCCGCAGCCGGTACGTCAACGGGCGACCGTCAGGATCGAAGATCAATCGGTACGCGACGCCAGCCCAACGTTTGCTCACCGGGGACACCGGCTCGATCTTGTGTAGTTGAATTCGACCTTTCGGACGTTCGGCGTCATTCTCACGAGCAGCCCAGCTCGCCAACGTGCCGGCGGTA
>DATCFS010000028.1:0-5071 GCA_036509375.1 Acidimicrobiales bacterium | reverse complement strand
ACGGCGAGAAGTGAGAGCGCCAGGGCCGCGGACATTCCGTCCTTGTCGGCCACGAGAGGATCGACCGCGAAGCCGAGGGCTTCCTCGTAGCCGAAACGAAGGACGCCAGAGCCAGCCGCACGGGCCAGCCATTTGAATCCGGTCAATGTCATGTTGAAGGGGACGCCCGCCTCACGGGCCATGGCCCCCAACATGGTCGACGACACAATCGTTGTGGCCACGGAGTCATTCGAGCCCGTCATTTCAGGCAGCAGCATCGTCGCGAGCAGCCATCCAATCTCGTCGCCGCGCAGCACGTGCCAACCGGCCGAACCCTTGACGGCGGCCCCCAGACGGTCGGCGTCGGGGTCGTTCGCAATGACCAACGTGGCGCCGACCCGGTCAGCGGTGGCCACGGCGAGATCGAGCGCACCGGACTCTTCGGGATTGGGGAAGGGCAACGTCGGGAAGCGACCATCCGGTTCAAACTGCTCGACGACTTTCGTGACATTCCGATAGCCCGCCTCGGCGAAGAGTTCCATCATCGTGGATCCGCCCACACCGTGCAACGGCGTGTAGGCGATTGGAAAATCGGTACCACCAGGAACCGAAAAGCGCCGGCTCATGTGGTCGCGATATTTGGTAAGCACGTCGGGCGAGATCCACCGATGGTGAGAACTTGGTCGCTCTGCGAGCACCGGCGATGTGGCGGCGTCGGCGAATCGCTCCACGATCTCGTCGTTCGGAGGAATAATCTGCGAGCCGTCGCTCGAATAGAGCTTGTATCCGTTGTCGTCCGGAGGATTATGGCTCGCAGTGATCATTATGCCCGCGGCGGCACCAAGTTCCTTGACGCAGTACGCAACTAAGGGAGTCGGAAGCGGTTCGGGCATCTCGAAGACCTTGACGCCCGCCCCGAGGAGTACGTGCACGGCCTCACTATTAAAGGCCTCGGATCCACGTCGACCATCTCGACCGACCACCACACCACGCTCCGCGTCAACGCCGATCTCATTCAACCACGCAATGACGCCCTGGGTGGCGCGTCGAACGGTATAGCGATTCATGCCCGCTGGTCCGGCCATCACCGGCCCGCGCAATCCCGCGGTGCCGAACGTCAGTGGCGCCGCAAATCTCCGCTTTAGTTCATCCTCGTTACTGTCGTCGAGTAGTGACGCCAGGGTCGCACGGTCCTCGGGGTCGGGATCGCCCGCTATCCACGCACGCACTTGGTCGCGAAGTGTTTGGTTCACAGGACCGGAACGACGCGCGTCAGTAACGTGCCGAGCGAAGCGGCGGCGTTCTGACCGGCCTCGAGCACCTCAAGATGATTGAGGTGGCCGGCCGTCACGCCGGCGGCGTGGTTGGACACGAGACTGAGACCCAGTACTTCAGCATCGAGGTGACGGGCAGCAATCGCTTCAAGCACCGTTGACATTCCCGCGAGCGAGGCACCCATGGTGCGAGCCATCACGATTTCCGCCGGCGTCTCGTAGTGTGGTCCGTGGAAACCGCAGTACACACCTTCGGCCAGATCGGGGACGGCCTTGTGGACCGCAGCGCGCAGTCGGGAACTGTAGAGATCTGTGAGGTCAACGAACCGCGACCCGTAGCCCTTGGGCGGTGCAGCACCCTCCAGTGGTGACGTCGCGGTCAGGTTGATGTGATCCTTGATCATCACAATTGTTCCCGGCCCCCACGAGGGGTCGATGCCGCCGGCGGCGTTCGTCAAGACGACCTTGGTCGCTCCCGCGGCGATCACCGTCCTGATGGGGTGGACGACTTGATCGGCGGTATTGCCCTCGTAGAGGTGCACCCGCCCCGCGACGAGCGCAATACGTCGATCACCAATTTTGAGCGACATGATCTTCCCACTGTGGCCGGCGACGGTTGGCGCGACGAAACCGCTCAGCGACGAGGTCGACACTTCATTGGCGGGAGTGCCCAATGCGATGGAGCCCTCCTTCCAACCCGAACCGAGGACGATAGCGATGTCGTAGTGGTCGAATCCGCTCTCGTCACGTAGTTCATCGGCCGCGCGTCGAGCGAGTTTGTAGGGATTTGCCATCACTGTCCAATCGTGTGCCACACGGTGGACGTCTCGACGAAGGCACGTAGTCGTCGAAGCGAAGCGTCGTTACCGGGCACGTCGCGAAGCACACGCTTGATGGACTGCGCTCCCACGGCCGCCAAGTCGTTGGCGACATCGGCGGGCACCCCACCGAGGTCGATACCGTCGATATCTTCGTGCGAGGCGAGCGTGGGGACCATTTCGTCCGTGAGTCCGGTGATGACGTTCAAGACGCCACCCGGAAAGTCTGACGACGCGGTCATTTCGCCGAGTAGCACCGAAGGCGTCGGGCGCCGTTGACTGGCGAGGGCGATGACGGTGTTGCCGGCGCAAATCGGAGCAAGCACGGCCTCGACGAACGCGAGGAGCGACGAGTCTTGATCACTCACGACGCCGACCACGCCGCTCGGGACTGGGACCGAGAAATTAAAGAACGGTCCGGCGACGGGATTCGTGCCTCCGAAGACTTGGGCGATCTTGTCGGTCCACCCGGCGTACCAAACAATGCGGTCAATTGACGACGCCACAATCACCTTCGCGGCCCTGGGCGTCACGCCTTCACTGAGCCCCACGTGTTCGGCCAGTTCGTCGCGACGCGACTCGGCCATCTCGGCGAGGCGATAGATAACCTGACCGCGGTTGTAGGCCGTCGTACCCCACCATTTCGATTGTGCGCTGCGCGCGGCAACAACCGCGTCGCGCACGTCCTTACGCGAACCTTGGGCGACGTTGGCGAGGAAGGCGCCCTTCGACGTCGTCACTTCGTAACTACGACCAGATTCAGAACGAGGAAAGGCACCGTTGATGAGAAGTTTGTAGGTCTTTCGAACATCGAGGCGCGCGTCAGACATTGAGATACGCCTCGAGTCCATGACGACCGCCCTCTCGACCGAAGCCCGACTCGCGCATGCCACCGAAGGGACTTGTCGGATCGAAGCGGTTGTACGTGTTCGCCCAGATCACACCGGCCCGCAGTCGCTCAGCGACCCAGAGGGTGCGACTCCCCTTCTCGCTCCATACGCCGCACGCCAGTCCGTAGTTCGTGTTGTTCGCCTTCGCGACGGCCTCTTCGGGCGTTCGAAACGTCAGTACCGAGAGGACCGGCCCGAAGATCTCCTCACGCGCAATCCGGTGGGACTGTGCGACGTCGGCGAAGATGGTCGGCGCGAACCAGTAACCCTTCGTGGGTAGTTCGCACGAACTCATGTAGCGCGTCGCCCCTTCGCTCACACCAAAATCCGTCAGTTCTCGAATGCGTAGCAACTGCGCGGCGGAGTTGATCGCGCCCACGTCAGTGTTCTTGTCGAGCGGGTCGCCAACACGGAGCTGCTCAACGCGACGTACGAGGCGTCGCAGCACCTCGTCAGCGATCGACTCCTGGACCAAGAGGCGCGACCCCGCGCAGCACACGTGACCCTGGTTAAAGAAGATTCCGTCGATGATGCCCTCAATCATCTCGTCGATCGGCGCGTCCTCAAAGACGATGTTGGCGCCCTTGCCGCCGAGTTCGAGCGTCAAATGCTTATGGCTCGACGCCGTGCGCTGCTGAATGGAGCGGCCGACATCAGTCGAACCGGTAAAGGCGATCTTGTCGACGTCCGGGTGGTCGACGAGGGCACTTCCCGTCGATCCATCGCCGGTGATGATGTTGACGACCCCGTCGGGTAACTCAGCCTGTTGAAGGATCTCCGCCAGTACCAGTGCACTGAGTGGCGTCGTCTCGGCTGGCTTTAACACGCACGTGTTTCCAGCGGCAAGGGCCGGCGCCAATTTCCAGGCGGCCATGAGCAACGGAAAGTTCCACGGGATAATTTGACCGGCGACGCCGAGCGGCTTCGGGTTGACGCCGTAGCCGGCGTAATCAAGCTTGTCGGCCCATCCCGCGTAATAGAAGAAGTGGGCCGCGGCGAGAGGAATATCGACGTCGCGCGATTCGCGGATTGGTTTGCCGTTATCCAACGTCTCAACGACCGCTAGTTCTCGCGATCGCTCTTGGATTAATCGAGCGATTCGAAAGAGATACTTGGAACGCTGCGCGCCGGTGGTCTTCGACCACGTCGTCGCGTAGGCGCGTCGCGCGGCGACGACCGCTCGGTCAACGTCCGATGCGCTGGCCTGTGCGACGGTCGCGATCGTCTCTTCCGTCGCGGGGTTGACAGACTCGAATTGTTCGTGGTTGGAGGCGTCGCTGAACGATCCGTCGATGAAGAGTCCGTAACTCGGTCGCAGTTTGGCGATTGACGCCGACTCGGGTGCGGGGTCGTACTCGAGCGATCCCAACTGCGAATTGGCCAACGTGCGATCAGTCATTTCAGTCGCCACTGAATTCGTCGGCGCGGACGTAGGATCCGCGCTGTTGCTTAAGGCGCTGCATCAAGAGGTCGTTCAGAAGTGATGACGCGCCGAACCGGAATAGTTCCGACGTCAACCACGTGGAACCCACGGTTTCGTTTACGAGCACGAGATAGCGAATGGCGTCTTTGGAGCTACGAATCCCGCCAGCGACCTTCACCCCCACAATTCGTCCTGCGGTCTCCGCGAAATCCCTGACTGCCTCGAGCATGACTAGGGCGACCGGCAGCGTCGCGTTGACCGTTATCTTCCCCGTCGACGTCTTAATGAAGTCGGCGCCAGCGAGCATGGCGATCCAACTGGCACGGCGGACGTTGTCGTAGGTGACGAGTTCACCGGTTTCCAGAATCACCTTGAGGTGGGCGCTTCCGCACGCCTCCTTTACGGCCACGACCTCATCGAAGACTTGGCCGATCCGACCTGACAGAAAAGCGCCACGATCGATGACCATGTCAATTTCGTCAGCACCGGCCGCAACTGCGTCGCGCACGTCCATCAACTTCACATTGAGTGACGCCCGACCGGAAGGGAACGCCGTCGCAACGGCGGCGATGGCGACCGGTGAAGTACCGAGTACCGAACGAGCATGGGCGACCAGGTCGGGGTAGACGCATACTGCGGCGACCGAAGGAACCGTGAGATCGCGCGGATCGGGACGCATCGCCTTGG
>DATCFS010000027.1:0-3025 GCA_036509375.1 Acidimicrobiales bacterium | reverse complement strand
CTCGCGCGAGGGTCTGTTTATAGCCAACAACGTGCTCTTCGTCGGCTTCGCGGTCGTCGTACTTTTGGGTACGGTCTTCCCCCTCCTCTACGAGGCGGTGAACGGCGGGCAGGTCACCGTCGGCTCGCCCTACTTCGCGTCGGTGGCCGTCCCGATGAGCGTTGTGCTCCTCATTCTCATGACGCTCGCGCCACTGGTGGGATGGCGCACGCTCGACGCCGGAGTTCTCTGGAACCGGCTGCGGTTCAGTGCGTGGTCGGCACTTGCCGTCGTCGTGGTGCTTCTCGCCGCCGGCGTTCGCCGGCCAATGGTGCTCGTCGCGTACTTTCTCGCGAGTGCCGCCGGTGGTGCGGCGATGCGGACCCTTCGCGGCACGTTCGTCGCGGCGCGGCGCCGGAGTCAGCCGTGGTGGAACGCGTTGCGCGCGCCGAGCGCGGGCGGCATGGTCGTACACCTCGGCATCGTGGTGATGGCCCTCGCGATCGTGACGTCAACTTCGTACACGACACGAAACGAGGTGACCCTGGCGAAGGGTCAGAGCACGGTCATCTCGGGACAGTTCGTCACCTTCCGAGGTTTCCAGACAGTGAAGGACTCGCTCGAGACCGCGACGCAACTGCGCGTTGAGGTTGACCATCACGGACTATTGCCGGCCGTCACGACGTACAACGGGCGTAAGGGTCAAAGTGTGGGAACGCCGGCCATTGACTCCAACCTCGAACGCGACGTCTACGTGACCTTCGATGCCGTTGGTGGCAACGGCGCGACCTCGGGAGCGCAGGTCGAGGGTGACCTGCCGGCCGGATCGGTCGTCCTCGGGGTCACCGTCGAGCCGCTGCTCGCGTGGCTATGGATTGGCGGACTGCTGCTCGGCGTTGGATCGGTGCTCTCATTCGTTCGCCGACGTCATAGTGACGAGGTCGACGCGTGAAGCGCACCGTCGCACTCGTGGCCGCGGCGATACTCGTGGTGATCGTTGCCTTCTCGGCGTTCCTCGCGACGCGCCAACCGGTCGCGGCCACGGTTGCGTCGAGTCCGTTGCTCGGCAAGGTCGCGCCGGCGCTCGCGGGCAAGGAACTCGGTGGTGGCACGTTCACCCTGAAGAGCGAACTCGGCAAAGTCGTGATCGTCAACTTCTGGGCGTCGTGGTGCGGTCCGTGCATCCAAGAGGCGCCGGAGCTCTCAACCTACGCCTGGAGCGTTCACACCAAAGGCGTGGCCGTCGTGGGTGTCGTCTACGACGACTCCGTCAATGCGGCGACGTCGTTCGCCGCTCACTACGGCTCCCTCTACCCGTCGATCATCGATCCCGGCGGCGACGTGGCACTGCGCTACGGCGTCACCTCACCGCCGACCACGTTCATCATCAATCGTCAGGGACGAATCGCGGCGACCTTGCTCGGCGCGACGACCGCGAAGCAACTGGCCGCCGTCGTCGCGAAGGTCTCCTCATGAAAATCGCGCGGTCCTTCCGACTGTGGGCGCTCGCATTCCTCTGCGTCGCGGCGCTCGCGCTCGTCGTGGCGCCGAATGGTGGGAGCGAGCAGGGACGGATTGCGCACTTGGAGACCTTGGTGAAGTGTCCGTCGTGCGACGACCTGTCGGTCGCCCAGAGTAACGCCACCTCGGCGTTGGCCGTTCGAAGTGACATCACCAAGCGCGTGCACGAGGGTCAGTCCGACAGCCGGATCCTCACGTCACTCGAGTCGACCTACGGCACCTCCATTCTCCTCAGCCCGTCAACGTCGGGCGTCGGCGCCTTGCTCTGGTTGGTGCCGATTGGTGCACTGGTCGCGTTGATGGTGTCGGCAGTTCGACTCTCGAGGCGACGATGAACCGTGACGTCGCCCAACTTCGCGACGAGATCGCACTTCGAGAGGCTTCCCTCATTGACGCACAACGGGAAGTCGCCGCCGGTGAACTGACGAGTGAGCAGTTCAACGTCATTTCGCGTCGTGAAGGTGCGGCCCTGATCGAGGCGCGACGAGCGTTGGACCTACTGAAGAACGCCGACCACGTAGCGACACCACAGCGACCCCGTGTCCGACGAACGCGGCTGCTCGTCGTGTCGCTGGTCTGTTTCGCGGTCGTGCTCGTCTATACGTTGGTGGCGGCCACCTCACCGCGCCAGGCCGGTAACTCCGATACCGGCAACCTCAGCCTGACGCGAAGTCAGCTCATCGCTCGACTGTTGAGCGAAGCAGAAGTTGACGTCCACGCAGGAAAGGTCGTGACCGCACTCAACGCCTATCAGAGAGTGTTGGTGCTGGAGCCGAAGAACGTGACGGCCCTCACCCAAAGTGGATGGCTCGACTTCTCAGCCGGGAGTTCGGCGGGCAAGTCCGACGTCGTGAAAGCGGGCATCAAGGACCTCGAAAAGGCGATCGCGGTGGCACCGCACGCCGCGGCGCCGCGGCTGTACTTCGCCATCGTGGCCGACTCCACACCGGGCAATCAGCACGTTGCGAAGAGTGAGTTCGAGATCTTCCTTCGATCGAAGCCTTCCGTCGATCAAATGGCAATCGCCGCCCCTTTTCTCAAGAAATTTGGATTGACGCCCGTCAAGAAGTAGTCGGCGCGTCCGCAAAGATTGAACTCGTGGACCGGGTCAACGAACCGACGCCCTACGAGCGATCGTTTTTCGAGCGCGCACCCGACGACGTGGCCCGAGCCCTCATCGGCTCCGTACTTCAGGTTCGTGACGCGCATCGAGCACGTCGAGCTCGCATTGTCGAGACCGAGGCGTACGCGGGGTTCGACGATCCCGGGAGTCACGCATACCGCGGCCCGACGCCGCGCACCGCGGTCATGTTCGGTCCGGCCGGCTTCCTCTACGTGTACCTGATCTACGGGATGCACTGGTGCGTGAACGTCGTCACCGAGGGAGTGGGTACGCCGAGCGCCGTCCTGCTCCGAGGCGCCGTGTTGCTCGGTCACGACGACGCCGACGACGCCGCGGTGAACCTGCGAGGTCCGGGCAACCTCACGAAGGGGTTGGGCATCACCGGGAGCGACAGTGGACTCG
>DATCFS010000026.1:0-3240 GCA_036509375.1 Acidimicrobiales bacterium | reverse complement strand
GAACCAGTCGTAAGCGCTGAGACGCGAAAGCAGTTCGGTCGGGATCTCTCGCTGCATGGTCGTGCTCCACTGCACGCCGAATACCGACAGCGAGATGCCTTCGAAGAATGCGGCAACGCCGACACTCGCGGCGGACCATCGAAAGGCGAGGAAGTAGAGCGGCAGGCTCGTCAGGACCGTGGACAGGGTGGCCACCAAGAGTGGTCGACGAGGGTGGACGCGAAGCATGACGACCCCGCCCAACACCGCGCCGGCCCCCTGGGCCGCCAGGATGAGACCCCAGGCTTTCGCCCCACCGAGTGACTGTTTCGCCACGACCGGTCCGAGCACGTACATGGAAGCGGCCAGCGCGTTGAAGATCGAGAATTCGATGACGATAACCCAGAGCCACGTTCGGGCCCAGAGCTCGTGCCACCCTTCGCGCAGTTGGTGAATGAACGATTCCTTTTCCTCCGAGGCGCTCCAATCAATCCGTACGAGCGCCAGTGAAATCACGCTGACGAGATACGTCAACCCGTCGATCAAAATCGCCCAACCGGGACTCCACAAGGCGACGATAACGCCCGCGATCGCCGGTCCAATGATGCCGCCGGTTGACGCCGAAATGCCGTTCAGCGCGTTGCCCTGTTGGAGGGCGTTCTCACTGAGCATTTGCGGCACGATGCCCGTGAGCGCGGGACTGAAGAACGCTTGACCAATGCCCATCAGTGCGCCCAACGTCATGAAGCCCCAAAGCGGCGGCGTGCCGATGATCACCCAGAGGCCGAGCCCCAGTTCGGCGGCGGTACGGAGCACGTCCGACTGCAGCATCAATGTTCGGCGGTTGACTCGGTCGCCGACGACGCCACCGACCAGGAGCAGGATCACCAGCGGGACGGTCTGGGCGGCGAGCACGTAACCGACGTCGCTCGCCGTGCCGTGCGCGAGGACCGCGAAGACAATCGCGACAGGCGCCATGCTGCTGCCGATCTGTGATGCGGTTTGGCCAATGAAGAAGAGTCGAAAGTTCCGATTCTCCAGCGCGCCAAACCATTTCGTCAAGGCCATTTGTCAACCTTACGAAAGCGCGAACCGTAATGTTCCCGGTCGCGCCCCACATAATTTGCCCCGCAAGAGTTAGTAGGCTCCCTTGGGCCAAGTTGCGACTGCGTATGGATTCGTTGCGCGGTGTGCGAGGAATCATCTGGCCGCTGCTATCTTCGAGACTTCGAAGTCCTACTTCGGGCCGCTAGCTCATCGGGTAGAGCAGGGGACTTTTAATCCCAAGGTGCCGGGATCGAGACCCGGGCGGCCCACTAAATCCCTGATCAGGGGATTTAAATTTAACCCCGTTGGCTCCAATGTAGCCAATGATGTAGCCAATGCGCTGGACGATTTTGGAGAATCGTCCAGCGCGTCATACAAGATCGTCCGCATCGCCTCGGCGGCCTTGGCACGCGATCGCGGCATCAGGTGGCCGTAGACGTCTTTCGTCACTCGGATTGACGCGTGGCCAAGCTGCTCCGAAACAACTTCCAGGGGTACTTCCATGGCCATCAGCAGCGAAGCACACGAGTGTCGCAACTCGTGGATCGACCAGTGACCAAGTCCCACCTCCTTGCAGATTTTCGGAACGGTGCGACCGAACGCTTCGGGGTCAAGTGGCGTCCCGATGTTGGATGTGAAGATCAACTCGTGCTCGTTCTTCCACCGTTGGCCGACGACTAACTCTTCCGCCTCTTGTCGTGTTCGATGTTGCTCGAGCACTTCCACCAAGGGACGCGAAAGATGAAGCACGCGCCGGCTGCCCACCGTCTTGAGGTCGACCAACTGCACACCCGATTTGTCGCGGATGAGTTGGCGGCGAACGTGGAGCACTACCGCGCCTTCCGACGCTTCAATGTCATTCCAGCAGAGTCCCAATATCTCGCCGCGTCGAAGGCCAAGCGAGAGAGCAATCACGTAAGCACCTTCATGACGGTGTCCCTTCACCGCTTGCAAGAAGATCTTCGCTTGCTCGGGCGAAAGGCTTCGACCTTCGCTGTGGTCGAGCTTTGGACCCTCCGCAATC
Source organism: Acidimicrobiales bacterium (assembly GCA_036509375.1). Classification (GTDB taxonomy): domain Bacteria; phylum Actinomycetota; class Acidimicrobiia; order Acidimicrobiales; family RAAP-2; genus RAAP-2. The sequence continues at coordinate 1,190 of DATCFS010000026.1, read as the reverse complement.
GAGGCCACGTTGCGCGTCAAGATCTCGTCCTGCTCCGCCATTCGCAGGGCACGTCGCAGAGTCGCCCTCGCCATTCTTTTGGTCGCTGGTGAGTAACCGCGCCCTTCCAATTCTTGAAGCATGCGACTGACGTCTGAAGGTGCGAGCTTGTTGAGTCGAATCTTTCCGACTGATGGATTGATGTAGTCCCTTACGGCGCGCTCGTAGAGTTCCTGCGTTCTCGTTGTTACCGTGCCTGGTATTCGTTCGGTCACCCAACTGTTCAAGTACATGGCGACCGTGAGTCGATCTGGCGCCGGAATAATTCCTTGAGCGATTGTGGGTTGCAATTCTCGAAGGCGCTTCACCACTTCCCCGCGAGTCTGGGCACTGACCACTTTCCTCGACCTCTTGCCGCCACTCCATCCGAGATCAATGGCTCCAATCCAGACACCGTCGTCGCGCTGGTAGATAGAACCTTCGCCCTTGCCCCTTCGACTACCCACTGGAGTCCCCTTCCCTTTCCGAGCTACCGACGATTGATGCGCGTTGAGTGTTACGAGGCATCATCGAGGTACCGCACGTACTCTCCCAAGTCGGTGTAACGAATACGCCGAGACCCACCAATTTTCACGGACTTCAATTCACCTTTGTACAGCAACTCGTAAACCTTTGATCGACCAATCCCGAGAAATTGAGAGACCTCAATGACGGAGAACAGTTGCAGGTCTTTACTCAACAACGGTCGCGCCTTCTCGTTCGAATTCGACGAATCCGTCTGCTCATCGTTGCGGAGCGATCCGCAGCAAATTGCTCTGCACGAATCTGACTCTTCTCCGTCAATGTTGAGATTCATAGTGCTCCTTACAGAGGAGCGAGATTTTCGCCCTCTATAAGACAGCCACACCCATTTCCGCGATTTCGAACAAGAACTTTGCAAAGAGTCTCAAATATTTTCAGAATTTGCGGAGTATTAATTAATTTTGATGATCACCAGGTAGCCCGAACGGACGGCTTGGCGCTTCGCGCCCGCCGTCCTCGGGCTTTTGGACCCGAGATAACAAGTGGCCGAAATGGAAAGCGTGATGAACTCACATATACGTCAATTAAAGATGATGTCGACAGTTCGGTTCCGGTCTGACTTGCTATACGTCTGACTCGCTGAGATTGGCGATGTCCGTTGTTTGAAGGGTCGACCGGAACTGGCTGTC
>DATCFS010000025.1:0-2143 GCA_036509375.1 Acidimicrobiales bacterium | reverse complement strand
CGATCCTTCGCGACACGGCGTGCACTGCCCACACGATTCGCGCGAGAAGAACTTGGTGATGCGCCACGCCGCTCGAACCACGCACGTCGTTTCGTCCATGACGACGATCGAACCCGATCCGAGCATCGATCCCTTTTCGGCCACTTCGTCCTGGCCGAGCGGCAGGTCCAGCAGTTCGGGCCCGAACCAGGGGGCCGACACGCCACCGGGAATGATCGCCTTAATCGCTTTGTCGCCAATGATGCCGCCGCCCAATTGCGGGTCGTAGATGAGATCGCGGAACGTGTTCTTGACCATTTCGATTTCGTAGACGCCGGGACGATTGACCCGCCCGGCCAGTGCGAACAGCCGGGTGCCCGTCGAGCGGCCACCACCGAGCGCCGCGAACGCGGCGCCGGAGTTGTTGATGATCCACGGCAGGTTCGACATGGTCTCCACGTTGTTCACGACCGTCGGCTCACCGTAGAGACCGGTGACGGCGGGGAAGAAGGGCGGTTTGATGCGCGGGAAACCCCGCTTGCCCTCGAGCGCTTCGATGAGCGCCGTCTCTTCGCCACAGATGTAGGCACCGGCGCCGGGGTGCACGACGATGTCGAGCGAGAACTCCGAGCCAAAGATCTTGCTGCCGAGCGCGCCGTGTTCGTAGGCGTCGTTCACGGCCTGTTGCACGCGCTCGAGACCGAGTGCGAACTCGCCGCGCAGGAACACGTAGACCGTCGTCACCTGCAGTGCGTAGGCGGCAATGATGCAACCTTCGATCAACTGATGCGGATCGCGCTCGACGAGCAGGTGGTCTTTGAAGGTGGCCGGTTCCGATTCGTCACCGTTGACGACGAGGTACGAGATCGGGGCCTTACGCAACATCGACCACTTGCGTCCGGCGGGGAACCCGGCGCCGCCGCGCCCGAGCAGCGACGCCTGGTCGACTTCGGAGGCGACGGCCTCGGGGAACATCGTGAGCGCTTTCTTCAGTCCCTCGTAACCGCCCGTCGCGAGGTAGCGCGTCCAGGTATGCGAGTCGGCGAACTCCGTGCGCGACAAGACAATCCGGGGTGCGGTGAACGTAGCCACTACTTCGCTTCTTCTACTCGAGCGTCGCGCGCGGCGATCGCCACCCGTCGTTCGCTGGCGACGTCGGCCTTCGGTGCGTGCAGGCCGCCCGCGCGCCGAACCCTGATCAACGTGCCGTGGCTCGGCACGTCGTGGTCCAATGTGCCCGCTCGCAGTTGGCCGACCACGGCATCGAAGGCCTCCGGCGTGGTCGTTCGTACGTAGCGGTGATTGACCTGCACGCTGGGAGCGAAGTTGCAGTCGGCGAGACACTCGGTCTCTTCCAAGGTGAACAGCCCGTCACCCGACGTCCCACCGACGGGACAACCGAGCGTCGCACTCGCGTGCTCGAGCATCTCGTCACCGCCGGCGAGCAGGCACGCGATGTTCGTACAAATCCCCACGACGTACTTCCCCACCGGCTCCAGATGGAACATGTCGTAAAAGGCGGCCGTACCGCGTACGTCGGCCGGCGTCGTTGACGTCAACTCGGCGACTTCAGCGATTCCGTCGTCGCTCAGGTAACCGTCTTGTTCCTGGGCGAGGTGCAGCAACGGCAACATCGCCGAACGGGGACGGGGGTAGAGCGCCAACACCTCTTCGGCCCGTTGGCGGATATCGACACGGAAGTGACTCATCGATCAACCTCGCCCATGACGGGATCGATGGTGGAGATCACCGTGATGGTGTCGGACATTGAACCGCCGCGCATCAGGAGCGACACGGCTTGGAGATTGACGAAACTTGGACCGCGCACGTGCAACCGGTAGGGCTTGGGTCCGCCGTCCGAGACGATGTAGCAACCAATCTCACCGCGCGGTGACTCGACGGCTGAGTAGACCTCCCCGGCCGGGACGTGGAAGCCCTCGGTGAAGAGTTTGAAGTGGTGGATCAACGCTTCCATTGACTCGCCAATGCGCGCGCGCGGTGGTGGCGTGACCTTGGAGTCCTGGCTGCGGTAGTCGCCGCTCGGCATCTTCTCAATGCACTGACGGACGATGCGGATTGATTCGCGAATCTCGTTGAGGCGGATGGCGTAGCGGTCGAAGTTATCGCCGTAGGTGCCGACGATGACGTCGAAGTCGACCTCGTC
>DATCFS010000024.1:0-2208 GCA_036509375.1 Acidimicrobiales bacterium | reverse complement strand
TCTTCTTATCGATTGTCATGTCCCCCCCGGAACCAGTTAGTTCGTGCGTCTGTTACTCCAATCTCGCGCATGGATCGCGAGTATCGGACACTTCACTATTTGGAACTACTTCTCGGCCAATTTTCTCCACTTCCATAAACTGACTCTTTGCAGTTAAGCATCAATTCTCCCTGATGGCGTGCTTTGTGCGCACCACGTTGTTATCGACTCGAACGTTCCACGTAGGGGGCGCCGAGTGACCGTGGCGTCGAGGTCGAGGGGTGACCCGAGCGCGGGCTCCTCAGGTTCATGGCGGCCCTCTGACGGCTGTCGGAGGTTCTCAAGTCTTCGTCCGCAACTTCTAGTGTTTACACATGAGCATTGAACCCATTCTCGCGACGCTCTTTCCCGATACTGCGACGTTGCACGACGATGGCGTGACGGTAGGTGGTGTCGGACTCCGCGAACTCGCTACCACCTTCGGCACCCCTCTCTTCGTCTACGACGAAGAGACGTTGCGCGCGCGATGCCGCGAAGCGGCGAACGCTTTTGACGACGGCGTGGCGTTCGCTTCGAAGAGTTTTCTTTGTGGCGCCATGGCCCGCCTCGCGTTCGAAGAGGGACTGTGCGTGGACGTGGCGACCGGCGGCGAACTCGACCTCGTGTTGCGCTCTGGCGTGCCCGCACATCGCGTCATCATGCACGGCAACAACAAGTCGCGCGACGAGATCGTTCACGCGCTCTCGGTCGGCGTGCACCGCTTGGTGGTCGACAATTTCGACGAGATCGATCATCTGCGGGAGTTGGTGAGCGCCGAGAGTCCCCTTAACGCGCTCGTTCGTGTCACGCCCGGTGTAGAAGCACACACCCACGAGTACGTCCGCACCGGGCAGGAGGACACGAAGTTCGGCTTCTCCGTCTCGAACGGCGACGCGCGGCGAGCCATCACCATGTTGCGTGAGACTCCGGGGCTTCAACTTCATGGTGTGCACGCTCATATCGGCTCACAGATCTTTGAGGTGGACGGCTTTCGCGAGTCCATGGCGGTCCTGGGCGAGTTCACGCGCGACGACGACTTCGACGAACTCTGCGTCGGCGGTGGACTCGGGGTCGCGTACGTGGCGGGCGAGTCAGCACCCACCATCCGCGAGTGGGCCGATTCGATGCGAGAGGCCGCTCGAAAGGCCGGACTCCCTGTGGATCTGCGGATCCTCGCCGAGCCCGGTCGCGCCGTCGTCGCACAAGCGGGACTGACCATTTACTCCGTCGGCGTCGTGAAGCCCGTCACCCAAAGGACCTACATGGCGGTGGACGGAGGAATGAGCGACAATCCCCGTCCCGTCCTCTACGGCTCGGGCTACGAGGCGTTCGACGTCGATCATCCCTGTTCGCCCCGACCACAGAGGGTTCGTCTTGTGGGCAAGCACTGTGAAAGTGGTGACGTCCTGATCGACGAGGCGTTCCTTCCCGCCGAAACAAAACCGGGCAGCCTCGTCGCGACACCGGTGACGGGTGCCTACGGCTACTCGATGGCGTCGAACTACAACCGGGTTCCCCGACCGGCCGTCATCTTCGTTCGCGACGGAATCGCGCGTGAGGTACTTCGACGCGAGACCTTCGATGACCTCGCGCGACTCGAAGTCTGAGATCGAACCTGCATGAGGCGTGCGTTAGCCTTGTTTGATGGAGAGACCGGTCATTAGAGTCGGCGTGATCGGCGGTGGTTTCGTCGGTGCGGCCTTCGTGCAACTCCTGACGGACCCCAGTCGCCGCGAGGCCCTCGTCGACGGCGCGACGGCCCCTTTAGAACTTGTCGGCGTCGCGGTACGTGACGTCACGAAGGCCCATCCTGGCGTCGATGACGCGCTACTCACCACCGACGTCGACGGACTCATCGCGAACGACCTCGACGTGCTCGTTGAAGTCGCGGGCGGCGTGGAGCCGTGTCGTACCTACCTCGAATCAGCGCTGAAGTTGGGCGTGTCGGTCGTGACCGCTAATAAGGCACTCATGGCCGAGAGTGGCACCGAGTTGGCCCAACTCGCGGATGAAAATGGCGCCGATCTCTTCTACGAAGCGGCCGTCGGCGGGGCGATCCCGATACTTCGGGCCCTGCGGAGTTCACTCGCCGGAGAACGAATCAATCGGGTTATGGGCATCGTGAACGGCACCACCAATTTCATCCTCACGAAGATGACGACCGAGGGGAGCGACTACGAGAGCGCCCTG
>DATCFS010000023.1:0-4658 GCA_036509375.1 Acidimicrobiales bacterium | reverse complement strand
TCATCCTCTCCGGTGGTCCGAAGTCGGTCTACGAAGTTCCCGCCCCGACGCTCGACCCCGCGATTTACGAACTGGGCATCCCCGTGCTCGGTATTTGCTACGGCGCACAACTCATGGCGCAACAACTGGGCGGTGACGTCGCCAACACCGGCGTCGGCGAGTACGGTCGCACGACGTTGACCCGTCGCGGCACGTCCGTACTGATGCACGAGTGGCCCACGAGCGTGACCTGTTGGATGAGTCACGGGGACGCCATTGCGAGCGCGCCCGCTGGCTTCGTCGTGACGGGCTCGACCCCTGAAGCACCGGTCGCCGTGATGGAGGACGTTGCTCGACGGCTCCACGCCGTGCAGTTCCACCCCGAGGTCGTGCACACCGAGCACGGGCAGGAGTTGCTCGCCAACTTCCTTCATCACGTCGCCGACATTCCACCGACCTGGACGAACACGTCCATCATCGAGGACCAGGTCGCGCTGATTCGTGCGCAGGTCGGCGACGAGAAGGTGCTCTGCGCACTCTCGGGCGGCGTTGACTCCGCGGTCGCCGCGGCACTCGTCACCAAGGCCGTGGGCCACCAACTGACGTGCGTCTTCGTCGACACCGGCCTCATGCGCAAGAACGAGGGCGACCAGATCGAAGAGACCTTCACCCGTCAGTTCGGTGTCGAACTGATTCACGTGAAGGCGCAGGATCGCTTCTTCGACGCGTTGGCCGGCGTCACCGACCCCGAGGCCAAACGCAAGATCATCGGTGAACTGTTCATCCGCGAATTCGAAACGGTGGCGCGCGACCTCGGCAAGGGCGGCGAAGGACCGCGCTTTTTGGTCCAGGGCACGCTCTACCCCGACGTCATTGAATCCGGTTCGGGCCACGCCGCGAACATCAAGAGCCACCACAACGTGGGCGGACTTCCCGAGGATCTCTCCTTCGACCTCGTAGAGCCGCTGCGCAGTCTCTTCAAGGATGAGGTCCGCCACGTCGGCGAGGAGCTCGGTCTGCCGGCCGAAATCGTCTGGCGCCAACCGTTCCCCGGACCGGGACTGGGCGTACGCATCGTCGGTGAGGTCACGCGCGAGCGGGCCGAGATCCTTCGCAACGCCGACTACGTGGTCGTCGACGAGATCAAGAAGGCGGGTCTCTACCGCGAACTCTGGCAGAGTTTCGCGGTGTTACCGGCCGTGCGTACTGTGGGCGTCATGGGCGACGGACGTACTTACGCGTATCCGATCATCATCCGAGCGGTGACCAGTGACGACGCCATGACCGCCGATTGGGCCCGCCTGCCCTACGACGTGATCGAGTCAATCGCCAACCGACTTATCCGTGAGGTCGACGGGGTGAACCGCGTTGCGCTCGACGTCACGAGCAAGCCGCCGGGCACCATTGAGTGGGAGTGAGCCGGTCCTCGTTCTCTGACGAGTCGCTCTGGGGGACCGGATCACCGACTCTTGAACCGCGACTCGACCCGAACTCGTTGCTCGAAGGTCTGACGGCACCCCAGCGCGAAGCGGTCGTGCAACGCGGCGGGCCACTGCTCGTGATCGCCGGGGCCGGTTCCGGTAAGACGCGAGTCCTCACCCGACGAATTGCCCACATCCTCGCAATGGGCGACGCCCGTCCGTACGAGATCATGGCGATCACTTTCACCAATAAAGCCGCCGACGAGATGCGACGACGCGTCATCGACCTCGTTGGATCGCAGGCCCGTGAGATGTGGGTCTCCACCTTTCACTCGGCGTGCCTACGAATGCTGCGCGCCCACGATGACGTCCTCGGCTACCAACGGGGATTTACGATCTACGACGCCGGCGACGCCGAGTCGGCCGTCGAGCGCATCATGAAGGAGCTGAACCTCGACACCAAGCGGCTCTCACCGCGCAGCGTGTCGGCCGCGATCTCGGCCGCCAAGAACGAGATGCTCACGCCCGACTCGTACGCCGACGCCGGCTCGGGCGACGATCCCCACCACCGTCGTATCGCCGAGATCTATCACCTCTACCAAGCGAGGTTGTTGCTCGCCAACGCCATGGACTTCGACGACCTCTTGCTCAACGCCGTGGCGATGTTGAAGAAGGACGACGGCGTGCGCGAGTCGTACCAGAACCGGTTCAAGTACCTGCTCGTCGACGAGTTCCAGGACACCAACGGGGTGCAGAATCAACTGGTGATGATGCTCGCCGAGAAGCATCGCAACCTCTGCGTCGTGGGCGACTCCGACCAGTCGATCTACCGTTTCCGCGCCGCCGACGTGCGCAACATCTTGCAGTTCGAACAACGCTTTCCCGACGCGACGATGATTCTCTTGGAGCAGAACTTCCGCTCGACCCAGACGATTCTCGACGCCGCCAACGCGGTCATTTCGAAGAACGCGAGCCGTCACGCGAAGAACCTCTTCACCGACGACGTGCAGGGCGAGAAGATTCGGCTCTACCGGGCGGGCGACGAGTACGACGAGGGTCGGTGGGTGGCGAGCGAACTTCGTCGGCTCGCGACGCAGTCGAATCTCGCGTGGAATCAGATGGCGGTCTTTTACCGGACCAACGCGCAGAGCCGGGTCTTGGAAGAGGAGATGCTGCGCGCGAGCATTCCCTACCGCGTCATCTCGGGCATGCGCTTCTACGACCGCCGGGAGATCAAGAACGCGTTGGCCTTCGCGCGACTGCTCGTCAATCCCCGCGACGAGGCCTCGGCCCGTCGGGTGATCAACGAACCCAAGCGCGGCATTGGTGCTGCGGCCCAAGCGAAACTCGGCATCTACGCCGCACAGAACGGACTGTCGTTCGCCGAATCGACGCACTACGCCAAAGAGGCCGGCCTCACGGGCAAGGCGCTCAGCGGGGCGCAGAAGTTCTCGTTCGTCCTCGACGAACTGCGCGCGATGGCGAACGACCTCGCGCCACGTGAAGTGATTGACGCCATCGTGCGCGAGACGGGCATGGGCGACGCCCTGCGTGCGGAGAATACCGACGAGGCGTACTCGCGGTTGGAGAATCTCGGCGAGCTGGCGTCGGCGGCGTCGCAGTACGACACGTTGATGGACTTCGTCGAACGCATGGCGCTCGTGGCGGACTCCGACCAACTGGACGGCGGGGCCGGTGCCATCTCGATGATGACCTTGCACGTCGCCAAGGGTCTCGAGTTCCCCGCCGTCGTGATGACCGGCCTCGAAGAGACGATCTTCCCGCACCGTCGTGCCCTCTCCGACGACGCCGAACTGGAAGAGGAGCGCCGACTCTGTTACGTGGGCATCACCCGTGCCATGCGCCACCTCGTCCTCACCCACGCGTGGACGCGCACCATGTGGGGCCACCGTCAAGACGCCTTGGCGAGCAGGTTCCTCCAAGAGATCCCGCCGGAGTTGATCCAGGACATCTCCGCAACCGCGCCGCTTCGCCGGGCCGACTTCACCGACTCCGACGGTTTTGTCGGTCGAGGAACGGCCTTCACCGAGGGACGGGCCTTTGGAACAGGCACCGCGCCGCCCGTTCGCTCGACCGGGGCCGAGAAACTTGGTCTGGTCGTCGGCGACCGCGTCGTTCACGACCGCTTCGGACCGGGCGTCGTCACCACCGTTGAGGGAACGGGTGCCCATTCGCGCGCGGCGGTTGAGTTCGAGCAGCACGGGACCAAGCAGTTGGTTTTGGCGATGACGCCACTGCATCGCGCCTAATTCTGGCTAAGAATCACCACGGTCAAGGGGACGTAGACCGTTCGGGTGTCAGAATGAAGATTCATGGTCTACGAGCGTCCGGCATACCGACCACCCCATCCGCCGGGCGCGCGCACCCATCGCTATCCGCCGTACGTCTACTGGCGCCGTCGCGCGATCGTCCTGCTCGCCCTGGCGACGTTCATCACCTTCATGTACCTCGCGGTGACGCTCTTCTTCGCGCTCCTCAATCCCAGCTACGGCGTCAGCGAATCGGCGAGGGCGGCCGAGTGGGGCCGCCAACACGGCTTGGGCGGCGTCGTCACCTGGGCCGAGAGCGAGCTCTACAAGTTGAACAAGCCAAAGACCGGTGGCAAGCCGCCGGCCGGCTCGTTCGGTACGGGCGCGACGACCAAGAAGTACCAATCGCGCAACGCCCTGCCCCCGCCGGCCAACATCGTCTCACCCGACCCGCACCCGTTACCGGGCGAGGGGGTGTGGCACGCCGCGGGGCGCACGACCGCGAACGGCATCCCCACCGTCTACGAGGCGTTCGTTCGTCCCGACGCCCTGCACACCAGTTACGTGGTGGGCGTGGCGTGGATGGACACCAACCTGCTCACCGCGCAGCTGTACTCCGGTTCGCAGATCCCCGGTGGCGGCCCGTACAAGTTCACCGCTCCGGTGAGCGCGAAGCGGACCGAGAACCTCGTCGCCGCCTTCAACGCCGGGTTCTTGATGCAAAACGCGAACGGCGGGTACTACACCGATGGCAAGATAATCGACCCGTTGCGCCCCGGCGCGGCCTCGGTCGTCATCTTCAAGAACGGTCGCATGATCGTGGGCAAGTGGGGCCGCGACGCGGTGATGACCAATCAGATTGCGTCGGTACGCCAGAACCTGGACCTCGTCGTGGATAACTCCAAGGCCGTCTCGGGACTCACGAATGCGAACACCTTGAAGTGGGGCCTGACGCTCGGCGGCGGCGACAACGTCTGGCGGTCGGGAC